>NZ_JBBECH010000069.1:0-17350 GCF_040881935.1 Saccharospirillum sp.
TGGTCCACCTTGAAGCTACAGAGGCAAATCATTTGCTGGTTGCCAACCACTTGCAGACACTGGGTACGTTCATTGTTGCGGCCACCGCGCGAGCAACAAAGGCAACGCTCTGCAAGTGTTATACAGCACAGCAACATCCTTTCTGCCTCTCGATGTATCCGGCACCTGGCCGGCACTCTCCTTTCCTGCTCAATGTTCGGGACCATTTATTGGCGATCCGTATCGGTATTCATGACTGGCGGAACATCGCTCGTTTCCTGGCACCGCCGACGCGCGGCAACTGAGCAGCAGCGTTATTTCAACGCTGAATCTATAGTATGCAACACAGGAGTATTCCGCATGCGCAAATCAACGTTAGTAATGGCAGCCGGTGCGCTGTCAATGTCATCAGTCGCTTTTGCCGACTGTGGCGAAGTGTCCATTACCGAAATGGGCTGGGCTTCCAACGAAGTGGTGACCGGTGTCGCTTCCTTCTTAATGGAAGAAGGGTATGGCTGTGACGTTACTGTCGTCCCTTCCGACACCGTACCCGCAGTTACATCGGTGGCCGAAAACGGCGAGCCTGACATCGTGACCGAATTGTGGCTCAACTCTACCGGTGAAGTTTACAACCGTCTGGAAAAAGAAGGCCGCATTCAGCGCCTGGGTAAGGTACTGGAACCCGGTGGTGTTGAAGGCTGGTGGATTCCGACCTACCTGGCGGAAGAACACCCCGAGCTGACCACCATTGAAGGGGTAATGAACAACCCGGAACTGGTCGGTGGTCAATTTAATAACTGCCCGGATGGTTGGGGCTGCCGTGTAGTCAGTGACAACCTGATTCGCGCTCTGGATCTTGAGAGCAGCGGCATTGAGGTATTCAACCATGGTTCCGGTCAGACTTTGGCCTCTTCAATGGCATCTGCCTTCGAAGATGAAGAACCCTGGTTCGGTTACTATTGGGGGCCGACTGTACCGCTCGGTAAGTACGACATGACCCGTGTGGTTCTGGGCGAGGTGAATGAAGAAATTCACGCCCGCAATCAAAACCAGAATGCGGACAACCCGGGCGTATCGGATTTCCCGGCAGCACCAATTTTGACCGCCATTACAACAGACTTTCAGGAACGTGAACCGGAAGTGGCCGACATGCTCAGCCACCTGAGCTTCGAGACCGGCGTGATGAGCTCCATTCTAGCCTGGATGGATGAGAACAACGCCTCCGGCGAAGAAGCCACGGTCTATTATCTGCAAAACTATTCAGACAAATGGTCCGAGTGGCTGAACGATGAAGCACGGTCCAACCTGGCCAATCTGATTAACTAAAGGTTCGGATACAGACGAGTGCTTAACGGGGCGGCCATGCGCCGCCCCTTTCTCTTCTGAAAACGGCAAACGGGGCTGACTGAAAACCAGGGCAGAATCAATGGCTCACCGGGTTTTCAGACAGGTCTGTCTGCCTAAACACAAACGGGTAAGCAGCAATCATGGCAGTATACGATTCAGTGTTTTCCGGGCTCGGCCTGCAGGAATGGTGCGACAGCAGCGGGCAGGACGGCCCCATGTCGATGGCTGATCTGATGAACCAGAACAGCGGAGCAGATGAAAATGCGCAGGTATCGGTCTGGGATATTCCCTTTCCCTCAATGGATGCTCTCAACGAGGCCTGTGGTTCATTTCCCCAGTCGCGCAGTCTGACCAAAGGGCTGGAAGAAGGGTTTCTCGACGTCAAAGACTCAATGAGCATTGTCTTGGACCCGCTGACGCAACCACTGAGCTGGATGCTCGATGGCACACTCTACACCATGCTCGCCACACCCTGGTGGATTGTCATTCCCATGCTGTTGCTGGTGGTGAAACTGGTCACTCAGTCCTGGAAGCTGGTGGCCTTTGTCGGTGTTTGCCTGAGTGGCCTGGCGTTTATCGATCACTATGAATACGCGATGCAAACGCTGTCGATTATTTTTGTGTGCGCCTTTATCTGTGTATTGTTCGGCGTGCCCATCGGCATTGCGATGTCGCGCAGCAACACCATGCAGCGCCTGACAATACCGGTGCTCGACATGCTGCAAACTCTGCCTCCCTTTGTGTACCTGATTCCGCTGATCTTTCTGTTCAGTGTGACCGAATCAAAACTCTACGGGATTGCCATTATTCTGTATGCCATTGTTCCAGTCATTCGTCTGACTAATCTGGGTATACGCCTGGTCGACAAGGACATCATCGAGGCGGCCGACGCCTTTGGCATGACCGACCGGCAAAAACTCTACAAAGTTCAGATTCCGCTCGCATTGCCCAACATCATGGCCGGCGTAAACCAGACCATCATGATGAGTCTGGCCATGGTGGTTATCGCCTCGCTGGTGAGTGCACCCGGTCTCGGCGTACTGGTGCTGCGTGGTATCCGCAACCTGGAGCTGGGCGTTGGCCTAGTGGCCGGTCTGGGTATTGTGATTCTTGCGGTGGTTCTTGACCGGGTCACCAAAGCATCACTGGCGCGCATCGATTCGTCGAGAAAGGTCTGAGGGTAACAGTATGAGTGACAACGCAATCAGAATTTCAATTCGGGAACTGTACAAGGTTTTCGGCGATGACCCACAAAGTGCCCTAGAACGTGTAAAAGAAGGCATGAACAAGGCAGACCTGCTTGAACAGCACGGCCACGTGCTCGGGCTGCAAGACATCAATGTCGACATGCGTGAAGGCGAGATCACCGTCATTATGGGGCTTTCAGGGTCGGGCAAGTCGACACTGATCCGGCACCTCAACCGGTTGATTGAGCCGACGTCAGGCCGCATAGAAGTAGATGGCGACGATGTGCTTCACTATAGCGATCAGCGCTTGCGGGAATTGCGACGCCAGCACATGACCATGGTATTTCAGAAGTTTGCCTTGCTGCCACACTGGACTGTGCTGGACAACGCCGGGATGGCGCTCGCCACACGCGGCTTTGACCGCAGCGAGTACGAAGACGAAGCCACCAAGTGGCTGGCCCGGGTCGGACTCGAAGGTAACGAAAACCAGTACCCGCACGAATTGTCCGGTGGCATGCAGCAGCGCGTGGGCATCGCCCGGGCTCTGACATCAAACGCACCCATCATGCTGATGGACGAGGCCTTTTCAGCGCTCGATCCACTGATCAGAACCGACATGCAAGACCTGCTCATTGAATTGCAACGCGAGCTGAAGAAAACCGTCGTGTTCATTACACACGATCTCGACGAAGCACTCAAACTGGCGGATCACCTGGTCATTCTCAAGGAAGGCTATGTAGTGCAACAGGGTGAGCCACAGGAGATCCTGATGCAGCCGAACGATCCCTATATTGTCGACTTCATCAGCGACATTAACCGGGCTCGCGTGTTGCGCGTTCGGTCCGTTATGGACAAATCTCACGATATCGCAAACGACTGTGCCGGGGACGTCGACGCAGACGATAACCTGGAATCTGTCATCGCCCGTTCAGAAGGGGACACATCTTTTACATACCGGGTCATGCAGAACGGTGAACCGGTCGGCATGCTCAGCATGAAGCGGCTGGTACGTGCCCTGGTACCGACCGATGCCAGCCAGGAACGCAGCAACGTCCAATAAATTTAACGGCCGCTCCGGGTTATAGTCAACGTGGACACCCACCGCAATCTATAGAAGCAGACTATGAAAATCATACTCACAATAGTCAACTATTGTGCCTGCTCTATTAACTAGCTCTATTAACTACAGCAACTCAGCATCTTCAAGCAGTGTTTTCATCTTCCGGGCAGCAGCGTCACTGCCATCTTCCCGTTGCCATTCAATGTATTTCGAGCAAAATGCGGCCACTTCGGCGGTACCGGTTAATGCTTTCAGGTCGTCTGCCGACTGAATGCCAAAGCCTACCGCTAATGGCAGATCGGTGTAGTTGCGTATGCGTGCCACGTAGGCATGGAATACATCACCCCACTGAGTCTGCTTACCGGTGACGCCCATACGCGAGACCACATACACCATGCCACGTGCGCTGTTTGCAATACGCGCTACACGTTCGTCCGGGGTATTGGGCGTTACCATCAGAATTGGGGCCAAACCCAGTTCATCAAGCAATGGTATGTATGGCTCGAGTTGCTCCACCGGCATGTCCGGGATGATCATCCCTTTGAAGCCTGCAGCGGCCGCATCACGGAACAGCCGCTCCAGCCCATAGCGGTACAGCGGGTTCAGATAACTCATTAAAATAAAGCTGGCCTCCGGATGTTGCCTGGACACCTTCGCACACAGATCCAATGTGGCCCGAAGTGAGCCACCGTTTTTTAGAGCGTCGTAACAAGCGTTAACCAGGGTATGGCCGTCGGCCACCGGGTCACTGAACGGCACCTGGAGTTCGATCAGGTGCACGCCACTGGCGACCAGGCTGGCAATGGCTTGCTCATTTTCATCGAGCGAGGGAAAGCCCACCACGGCGTGAGACATCACCTGAAGTTTGTCATTCTGTTGCGGAAACATCAGCTGTTCTCCTTGGCGGTACCCATCAGTTGCTGACTGCGCTCAGCTTCTCGCTTTAAAAATTCCGGCCACTCCGGCTGTGGAAAGGCTCGGGCAATGTTGAAGATATCCTTGTCACCACGACCACTGAGGTTGATCACCAGCTGTTGATCGGGGTTCATCGACTTCGCTCTCTTGAAGCCACCGGCCAGGGCATGAGAACTTTCCAGAGCGGGAATGATGCCTTCGGTTTTCATCAGCAACTGGAAGGCTTCCATGACGTCGGTATCGGTCGCGCTTTCCGGGATCACACGACCGGTCTGCGATAGGTGCGCCAGAATGGGCGAGACACCAACGTAATCTAGCCCTGCCGCAATGGAGTGCGTTTCACCCAGTTGGCCGTCCTCATTCTGCAGGAAGAGTGTCTTGTAGCCCTGGGCAATTCCTGTTTCTGCGGTGTCGGGCAGCATACGAATGGAATGCTCGCCCTTGTTAAAACTCGTTCCTCCGGCTTCAACACCAACCAGAGCGACCTCTTTATCATCCAGAAAGGCGGAAAAGGCTCCCAGAGCATTCGACCCACCGCCGACGCAAGCCACCACTTCATCGGGCAGGCGGCCGATCTGCTGCATGGACTGCTCGCGCATCTCCTGCGAGATCACGCTTTGGAAGTAGGCCACCAGTTCAGGGAACGGTGCCGGGCCACAGGCTGTGCCGAGCACATAATGCGTGGTTTCGACAGAAGCAGCCCAATCGCGCAATGCTTCATCGAGCGCTTCTTTCAGAGTGCGAGCGCCGGTCTCAACACCAACCACGTCGGCGCCAAGTTGACGCATCCAGAACACGTTGGAATATTGTCGTTCAATGTCATCAGCGCCCATGTAGATGGTGGCCTGCAACCCCATACGCGCGGCCACTATGGCGGTCGCCAAACCGTGCTGGCCCGCGCCGGTTTCAGCAATAATCTGCTTCTTACCCATACGCTGAACCAACAGCCCCTGGCCCAGCGCATTATTCACCTTATGCGCCCCCGAGTGGTTCAGATCTTCACGTTTAAGCCAGATCTGAGCCCCACCCAGCTCTTTCGACAAGCGACGCAGCGGCGTAAGCGGCGTTGGGCGGCCACTGAATTCCTGACACAGGGTGACATACTCCTGCCAGAAGGATGGATCATCGCGCAGCGTGTTAAAGAGTGTTTCCAGCTCGGTTAATGCCGGCAGCAGAATTTCGGGAACGTAACGCCCCCCGAACTCGCCAAAGTAACCATTGTCACTGCGTATCATGGATGCCTCTCTTCGGTTGCAGACCGGCCAACCCGGTCTATGGCCCAGTAATGTACGTCACCTGGACTTTAACTAAACGGTTTAGTATAGTTTCAACCAATTATTCAAGGAATTCAAGACCCAACCATGGCGCAACATTCAAAAAAAGATCAGATAGCACAAGCAGCCCTGCCGTTGTTTCTTGAGCACGGCATCAAGGGGACTTCCGTAGATATGGTGGTTAAGGCCTCCGGCGTATCCAAACCCACCGTCTACAACCACTTTCAGGATAAAAGCCATCTGCTGAGGTATGTCGTAGAGTGTTGGCTGCAGGCACAACCCACCCCGGTTTTCCAGGCAAAGTCAGCAGTTGCTCTCATTAAAGAAATGAACAAACACTGGTTTTCAGCCGAAGCCTGCCGCCTCTATGGACTTTGCTTTGGCGAAGGAGCGCGCGCGCCAAGCGCGGTAAAACTGTTTCTGGAACAATACGACCAACCTTGGCGAGCAGCACTTAAAGAACGAAGTGAGACACTGAACCTCGCGACCGATCCGCTTCAGGCAACCGCCAGCCACCGTCTATTGGCGAGTCTTATAGAACCGTTACTGACGACGCGGTAATACTTCTACAGTTTACAATCACATCCCCTACCCCCACCTGAAACGAAAAATTTTTCTTGCTTTCGGCTACTGGGTGCGCCAACGAACAGACCTGACCAAACCGGTCGCCTAAAGTTAACCAAGATGAGGCAAAGGAGCAAAAGGGAAACGCCTAAACTGGAAGTTACATCGCGCGCCACAGGGACGACGGCGCAAGCCCAATTTTGGATAGGTTAAAAGGATGAATTACTTATGAATAATATCGTCTACATTGTCGGTGCTATCGTTATCGTTTTGGCGATTCTTTCTTTTCTTGGATTTCGTTAAGACGTCAACGCTGCTTCCGGCGGAACCGTTGCACAGCCCGAGATCAGAACGAATATAACGGGTATCAGCTTACGACGGGCTTACAGATACCCCCCGCCGGCACCGATAGCCACCACGATAAGCCCAAGAATCAGATTGATGCCCACCAGCTTGCGGATCTGCCCCACTTGGCGACCGCCCTCCTGTGGATTCTGGTTGGCAACGGCCTGTTTCAGCCTCCGAAAGGGGGCAAAATAGACGTGCAAATAAAGCAGGATCATCACAATCCCCAGCCCCTGCATAACGTGGATATGCCAGCCAGCACCCGCCATGCCACCGAACACGCTGAAGAGCATCCAGTAGCCTGTTACCAGTAACAGGATCACGGCCGCCCAAACCCACCGGAAAAACCGGGACAAGGTGTGACACCAGAGTACACCCCGCTGCGACTCATTAACCACCTCGACCACTGCAGGCCGCATGGCCATATAGGCGAAAAACATGCCGCCAACCCAGATCACGGCAGAGAGAACATGCAGTGCGATAGCAAGACTCATAAAACGACTCCTGGATAGAAATACGTGTGATCAGCATAAGCTTTTAATGACTTCATGTCGCCGAGTCACCAGAGTGACTTTGATCTGGCCCACTTGAACATTTAGCTAACGCACAATCCAGTGAGTTCAACCAGGACCAAACCATATAACGACGGCTGATACCTTGTTAACATAGACTTATGAACCGCCTCATTCCTGATTATCGAGCCTATGCAACCTCAAGCTGACCCCTTTATTGCCCCGGCCTGTACCGGATCGATACAGATACTGTACCAGGATGACTCTATCCTGCTCATCAGCAAACCCTCCGGGCTACTCAGCCTGTCGGGTAAGCACCCTCTGAATAAAGACTCCGTGCATTTTCGTCTGGTACAGGATTTTCCCGATGCTCGCCTGTTGCACCGACTCGACCTGGGTACATCCGGCATCATGTTGGTAGCACTCAATAAGCGCATCAACGGCTTGCTGACCAAACAGTTTCAAGAAAAGAGCGTCAGCAAAACCTATACGGCTCTATTGCAGGGCCATGTAGCACCTGCTTTTGGCCAGATCACCGCACCGATCGCCAAAGGCGAGTTTCCACTTCAGAAAATTTGCGATGAGACAGGAAAGCCAGCCTGTACCGAGTACGAACTGCTTGGCCATGAATTTGTGCTCGATGAGCGCGGTGCCAAAACACCCAGTACCCGGGTATTGTTCACGCCACTGACAGGACGTACCCACCAATTGCGCATTCACAGCCGCGAACTGGGCCACCCCATCCTGGGCTGTGATTTATACGCCAATGATGCGGCGTACTTCCTTGCCAGCCGGCTCATGCTCCACGCTACATCACTGAACTTTAGCCACCCGTTAACTGATGAGCGTGTTAGCGTGCAGTGCCCTTGTCCGTTTTAACCTGGAAGCGCTGACATCGGGCGAGCTTGCAGCCTTTACCCGGATACCTATTCTGAACCGCTATCTTCTGGTCGTAACTGAAACTGAACGCCCAGTAGAAAATTGCGCAGCACCTGATCTTTGCACTCCCGATAATTCGAACTTTCCGGCTTTCGGAAAAAAGCACTTAACTCATGCTGGCTTAAATGGACATCTACCAGCTTTAAAATGTCCAGAATGTCATCGGCCTTCAAATTCAAGGCAATTCGAAGCTTCTGGAAAACCTTATTATTATTTAAACGATTTTCCGGCTCTGGCTGCTGACCATCACGTTTACCACGCTTAAAATTAATGAAGCCATTCAGAAACACAGCCAGTTCTTTATCTGTCATCTTGATAAATTCACTGTCATCGTCTTTTTTTAGCCAGCCAACAACCTGATCTTCTGTTGCCTTGAAATCGGCTAGGGCGAAAATCTCGATCATTGTTCGGTCTTTCAGATCGAAGGTATAACGTATACGTCTTAAAATATCATTATTGGTCACAATACAATTCCTGGGGCTGGGTAAGCTGATAGCATAAACACGAATATTGGAACGCTCTCTATACTAGCACAAGCCTGCTCTATATCCTCCGTCGATGATAAGAACTCACAGGAAAATAAGATGAGATCATGTAGCAATGGCACTGACCCTTTTGATTGATTGAAGCGTGCATGCACTATTAGCATTTTTTCTCTACCTATGCCTAGTAAAATACCCGTAGTGAGCTGGCAATGATGTAGGTGCCGAGAATAAAAAGGGAAACAAAAAATACGGTTCGGAACGTCTGTTCGGACAAGCGGTTCCGGATTCTTTGCCCGAGAATCATACCTGCGATCGCGGGTATCACCGCGGCGACAGAGATTGCACCGCTCTGAAGTGTCAGAAAATTGGATTGCTGCAACGCCGCTGCCAGGGCTACGGTGGAGACGGTAAACAGCATGCCCATAGCCTGAATCAGCATGTTTCGCGGAAGCCCTATAGCCTGCAAAAACATCACACCAGGCACGACGAATGATCCAGTCATACCGGTGAGGACGCCGTTCGCAACACCAAATAATGGTCCTGCCCAGCGCTCTTGACGGCTTGATATGACCATTCGGAAACCAACCAGATTCACAACTGAATAAGTAATCAGCAACCCACCAAGCAGAGCTGTCAATAATAAGAGGTCGATGCGGGTGAGCGCGGCCGCGCCGATCCAGACAGTGATTGTGGCCATCGCAAGAAATGGCCAAAGCCGAACCAGGATTGCCCTGGCGCTTCCACCAACAACAGACTGCCAAATGTTCGTAACGAAGGAAGGGACGAGCAGCAGCGCCATCGCCGTGGGCAGATCCATAGCAACGGCAAGAAAGGCAAGGCTAACTGACGGAAGACCGAGGCCTATCACGCCTTTAACAGCCCCTGCCACCAGAAACGTACCCGCAATGATCAGCAGGGATGAGGCGTCAAGCATATTCGGCTGGCTTATCGTTCATAAGTTCCTTAAGACTCATTCTAAGTCAGTTGCCCTCTATAATGAACAACGTACATTCGGCATTATCAGTGCGTTTTGGTTTCACCGGGGCGTATTCTTCTGAATCCACAAACGCCTGGGCACTTTGCATGTCTGGAAATTCAATAATGACAATCCGGGAGGGAGACCAGAGCTCTGCTTCTCTAACATCCATCGCGCCCCCTCTTGCCCGATAAACACCACCAAATTTTTCCGCGATCGGCTTTGCCAGTTGTTTGTACTCTTCGTAAGCAGCTTCATTTTTGATTTTGGTATCTACTACTAAAAATGCGCTCATTTTAAAAACTCCGGTATTTTGTGTGTGACTATTGTGTCCTACCAGGCCACACCGATAGCCACCACAATAAGCCAAACCTCAGCTCTTTGGCAGCTTTTTGGGACACCCATCCGAGCAAGGGCTCATGTGAGTGTCCATTCAAGCCGCCATTTAAGCCGTGTGTCCTTTAAGCCTGACGGTTAGCGTTCCTGTGGTTGGGTCAAGCTGCCTGGACAGCGGGCCGTTGCCTTTGTCAGGAGGGCGTTCAATCGCTGAGCACCCGGGCCGATACTGTCCGGGTCGGTGTTAACACGGTACAGCATGGCCCAACGTTCCTGTCCCACTGTCAATGGCAAGGGTCGTAGTGCGCCACTGTGCAGTTCTTCGCGCACCATTTCCTCCGCAAACCAGGCGAAACCCAGCCCCATGCAGGCGGCCCGAATGGAGGTGGCTTTGTTGCTGACCGTCCAGCGCTCTTCGGTCAATTCATGCGCGCCTGGGCTCTCTCGCCGGGTGCCGCTGTCGCGAATGATCAAATGCCGATGACCTCGCAAGTCTTCATGAGTAAGCGGCCGACCCAGGTGATGCAGCGGATGTTCAGGGGCCGCCATGGCGACCAGACGAACGCGCATAAACGGGTCGCCAACAAACCCGGGCGGCACCCGCGAGCAAATGGCCAGATCGACCTGACCATTTTTCAACAGCTCTTCGCCACCCCCCAGAACGGTTTCGAACAGCTCGATTCGGGTTTCGGGAAAGTCGACCGCGAACTCATCCAAACACTGCAACAACAACCAGGTGGGGAACACGATTTCGACACCAAGGTTCAATTGGGCTTCGACGCCCCTGGATAATCGAGACGCGGTGAACTCCAGCCGCTCGGCCTCGGCCACCAAGTGGCGGCCGCGTCGGTACAGAACCTCACCCTCCGGGGTCAACACCGCCCGGCGCCCCTCGACACGGAACACATCGACCTGCAACAAGGCTTCAATGCGCTGTACGGCGTAGCTGACGGTGGATTGCGATTTGTGTAACGCCTCGGCAGCGGCGGCATAGCTGCCACTCTCTACCACGCCGACCAAGGCACGCCATTGATCCAGAGAAATCTTGGGACTCATATTCATCGACCAGTTCGATTGGTTATCCCGAAACTTTCCGCTTTTTTATCGATTTATTCAAGTGTTAAATAACCCCACTTTCAACCGACTCAGGAATCAGATCATGACCCACGTTTTGCAACTCAATAACAGCATCTTTGGCGATCAGGGCCAATCTTCCCAACTGGCGAGCCGCTTTCTACAACGGATCAAAACCACCGACACCGAGGTCAGTGTTACCGAAAGAGACCTGGTGCAGTCGCCGGTGCCCCACCTGACCGGGACTCGCTTCCAAGCCGGTTTGACCGCACCCGAAGCGCGCACGGAACAACAGGCCCAGGAAGCCAAACTGGCTGACACCGTTATTGAGGAACTGGAAGCGGCGGACGTGCTGTTGATCACCGCGCCGGTATATAACTTCAACATCACATCCACTCTAAAAGCCTGGTTCGACCACGTCGCCCGTGCTGGCCGGACCTTCCAATACACCGAAACAGGACCGCAAGGGTTACTGCGCGATAAAACCGCCTATGTCTTTATCACCAGCGGCGGACAATACGCCGATACCGACCTGGATTTCCAGGCGCCCTATATCAAACACATGCTCGGCTTTATCGGCATTACAGACGTTCATATCATCCGCGCCGAAGGCCTCGCCATGGGCGACCAAGCGATCAACGATGCGTTGGCGACGGCCCATCAGAGTATCGCGCGGCTGGTAGCGTAAGCCCCCATACCAGCCGATCATGCGGCCCGCTAAGAAGACCTTGGCGCCGTTTTTAGCTCTTCTAAGTATTGCCGGTAAAAGTCGATAAAGCTCCGGACTTTTGCCGACACCTGCCGTCCGGGGGGATACACCGCATAAATGCCTGCGGACGGCAAAGACCATTCCGGCAGCAGACGGATCAGCCGTTTCGAGCTGATTCCCTCCTGCGCATTGAACTGGTCCAGCACAGAAACACCGACATGATGCTGGAGCAGCGAACACAGCGCTCCTGGCGAGTCGACACGGAAGCGCGACTTAACGTGTATGGTTTTCGCTTCCCCCGTGTTGCCAGAGAACTTCCACGTGAAAGGCGTTGGAAGCAGCGTAAGCGCGACCCAATCGAAATTCACCAGATCTTCCGGAGTATTCGGGTGCTTGACACGCCGCAGGTAGCTTGGTGACGCGACGACATACTGCTCAAATTCGCCGAGTTTCACCGCGCGAAACGACGAATCCGGAAGCCAGCCGAGGCGAATGGCAACGTCAATCCCTTCTTCGAGCAAATCGACCACGCGGTCACTCGTGCGCAGGTCTACCGCGAGATGAGGGTGATGCTGCGTAAATAGAGCTATAGCAGGGGCAAGTATCGATGCTGCATGATCGACTGTGCTGCTGATTCGAAGCGTGCCTGCAAGATCCTCCTTGTCGGACCCGGCGCGCTCAATGGCTTCTGTCAGCCCATGCAGTAACGGCTGGCATTCTTCGTACAGTGCCTGCCCAGCATCGGTTAATACCACCTTGCGGGTAGTGCGGCTAAAGAGTGCAATGCCTAATTTGGATTCAAGCCGCCCGATTTCGACGCTGACTTTGGCCGTAGCAACGCCAAGACGCTCCGCAGCGGCGGTGAATCCACCCGTCTCCGCCACAGCCTCGAACACCAGCAAGTCATTCAGATCAATTTTTCCTGGGAGCGTCATAAATCGCCTTATCATTAAGAAATCAATAAAAGTTAATTATGAATTGATCCGTTTTTCCATTCAATTGATTGTGTGATGATGCTTCCCATCGGCAGGCTGAGATTAGCCGCCATCCTTGATCACTACTACGGAGAAATATGATGAAAGTTGCCATTATTGGTGCTACCGGTTTTGTCGGCTCAGCCTTGCTGAAGGAAGCTGTCACTCGCGATCACGAGATTACCGCACTGGTGTCGAACCCGAGCAAAGTCCCTACTTCCGACAAAGTTACTGCTTCGCAGGTTGATGTACTGGTACAAGACAGCCTGACCGATAAGCTGAAGGGCCACGACGCCGTGATCAGCGCGTTCAGCGGCCATGCGCAAACAGACGTGCTCGGCTATTACGTCACGGGTATCCAATCCATCATTTCAGCCGCCAAAGCGGCAGGCGTTCCCAGGCTACTGGTCGTCGGTGGCGCAGGTGGCCTGGAAGTCGCGCCGGGTGTCGAGCTTATCGATACTCCGCAATTCCCGGTCGAGTGGAAAGGTACCGCAGAAGGGGCGCGCCAGGCACTCAACCTGCTGCGCAAGGAGCAGGAATTGGACTGGACCGTATTGGCTCCATCAGCTTACCTTGAACCTGGCGAGCGCACCGGCACGTTCCGCCTCGGCACGGACCAGTTGTTGGCTGATGAGAGCGGAAAAAGCCATATTTCTCTTGCAGACTACGCCGTTGCAATGATTGATGAACTGGAACAGCCAGCGCATTCACGTAGCCGTTTCACGGTTGGTTATTGAGCCACGGAGACTAAAAATGGAAAAGGTAATTCATTACCTCTATGACCCTCTTTGCGGATGGTGCTATGCCGCAGAGGCGCTGGCCGAAGCGGTGAGCGGCCAGTTTGAAGTCAGACTGCATGCAGGCGGGTTGTTTGACAGGACTCGTCTATCGGATGCCAAACGTGCGCACATCCGGATCGCTGATGCCCGTATTGGTGAAATGACTGGCCAAGAGTTCAGTGAAGCGTATCTGAACGGTCTGCTGAACGACCCAGAGACGATCTACGATTCAGCAATGCCGATTCGCGGTGTGCTGGCCGCCGAGGCGGTCAAGCCGGGCAGCGGTCTGCCCATGCTCAAAGCGCTACAGCGAGCACACTACCGCAACGGTATGCGCATTGTAGAAATGCCGACGATCATCAAGGTGGCCGAATCCATCGGCCTGGACACGGCTCAGTTTACCGTGGCGTTTGAAGAGACAAATGGTGGCTTGCTGGCCAGACATCTGGAAAGCTCGCACAGACTAATGTCCGAAGTGGGTGCGCGCGGCTATCCAACATTTGTTGCGCAGGTAGGTGAGCGTTTCGAGGTGTTGCCACACGACCGTTTCTACGGAATGCAGAAGGGTTCGCCGAACTGGTGTCAGGCATTCTTGGCAAGGCTTAGCCCTCCAACCCCAACTCATTAATACAAGCTATCGGGAATTAGTTCTTGATAGCTTCCTAATGTGAGTGTCTCGATAGTCTTATCTCAAACCATTTATCGCCGGCGTGAGTTCCAGCATGAGCAATATTGCCGGGACCGCCATTGGGGTTGGTACCGGAATCGGCGTAGCAAGAACGACAAACAGTAGCACCGGTGGCTGGGTGGCCGGTCGCCTGGCGGGTGGCCTGACAGCAGCAGCCTTTTCACCACGGCAATGTATCACCGTTGCTGTGCCAGAAAGAACCGGAGTTCTCCAGCGTCAGACCATCAATTCGTGCAGCAAGGCCAGTTGCGGCTTCCTCCGGAGTGATCATGCCGCCGAAATTCACCATACGGGTTTTAACATACCCCGGGTGCAGCAAAGCCACCGCAATGCCTCTGGGTTTCAGATCAACCGACAACGATTTGCCAAAAGCATTCAGAGCCGCTTTCGATGCCCGGTAGCCATAGCGACCGCCTGAATCATTATCGGCAATGGATCCCATCCGGCTGGTGATCAGCGCAATCTTTCCACCCGTACCCATGTTCGGTAACAGAGCCTCAGTGACACGCAACGGCGCGTAAGCGTTGATTTCCATCTGGCTGCGAATCGAGTCGACGTCGATGCTACCGAGCTGCTCATCCTGCATCATACCGGCATTGTTGATCAGCAACGCAATCGGTTCACCGACAACAGCTGACACCAGTGTCTCAATGCCCTTTTCATCACTAACATCGATGCCTTTTACGACCGTTTTTGCCACCGCATCCAGTTCCTGAGATGACTGACGACACACGCCAATGACCTGCCAGCCATTGCTGGCATAGTGGCGCGCAAGTTCCAGACCAATACCCCGATTAGCGCCGGTAATCAGTACCTGTTTCATAGCGAGACTCCTCTGTTGTCTTTCAATTGAAGCCTTTTAACCTAACGAATGTTGCCTCCGGTTACCAGTGTCGTAAGCCAGTTCAGAGAGACAGTGGACACCCACATGAAGGGTTGACGCACCAGAGGCTATCCAGTACTTTATCCAGCACTATTAAAACGGGCCGTCAGGGTTAGACACTATGCCACGTTCAAGGAAAAGCCAGATCGCCCTGGAGGCAACTCCTTACTACCACTGCACCTCCCGGTGTGTGCGCCGCGCCTTCCTGTGCGGCCGTGACCCGCATTCCGGCAATGACTACGAACACCGGCGTGGCTGGATTAAAAACCGGATAATGGATCTGGCCAGGGTTTACGCACTCGATGTTTGTGCCTATTCCGTCATGTCCAACCATTACCACGTAGTGCTTCACAT
Organism: Saccharospirillum sp.; assembly: GCF_040881935.1. Classification (NCBI taxonomy): domain Bacteria; kingdom Pseudomonadati; phylum Pseudomonadota; class Gammaproteobacteria; order Oceanospirillales; family Saccharospirillaceae; genus Saccharospirillum; species Saccharospirillum sp. Next base: position 15,384 of record NZ_JBBECH010000069.1, read on the forward strand.
CAACGCCGAGAAAGCTAAAGCCTGGTCGGATACCGAAGTCATCCAACGCTGGCACAGCCTATATGCTGGTAACTTTCTCAGTCATGAGTATTTAGCCGGAAAAGACCTGTATGAAGAGCAACTCAACGTTATCTCAGAGCGGATAACAGAGTGGCGTGAGCGTCTGATGTCGATCAGCTGGTTCATGAAAGCCCTGAATGAAGACATCGCCCGGCAAGCCAACGCTGAAGACGGGTGCACTGGCCGTTTTTGGGAAGCAAGATTCAAATCCTAGGCCTTACTGGATGAAACCGCACTGACAACCTGCCTGGCCTATGTGGACCTGAACCCTGTCCGGGCTTGTATGGCCGATACCCCAGAAGCGTCAGAATACACCTCGGCCAAGCAGCGGATCGAGACCGCCAAAGAAGAACCGAAAGCTACCGAACCAAAACAGCCAACACCGTTGTTTCCGTTTGTTGGCTACCCTCGCCAGAATATGCCAGAAGGCTTGCCCTTTCGGTTACAAGATTACCTGGAACTACTCGACTGGACCGGCCGACAAATCCGCAGCGACAAACGCGGAAACATCACACAGACCCTTCCGCCCATTCTCGAACGCCTTAATATCGATGTTGAACACTGGGTCTATAACACTCAGCACTTTGAAAGCCAGTTTAAAGGGTTGGTTGGCACTGCAATCTCAATAAAAGCAAAGTGTCAGCAGTTCGGTTATCGGCGAACACCCCGATTAGCATTGGCTGCCCAACCTACCTAACCAAAACCTTCCTTACTATACAATTCACAGGGCTGCCTGAGGCACTTGCGTGCCTGAAAATCGCGAAAATCAGCCAATTTTCCCTAAATTACCAGACTGACGTGAATCGGTAGTGCCGTTTTGCAAACTACTGATTCAATGCATGGGCTGCTCTCTTTTTCTCTACTATGGTGCCTGTCCTATGAGGTCCTTCATCAGGGCCCAGGAGTGAACTTTAAAATCACTCCTAACCAGTAGGCCGGATATATGTCAGCACGACTGCTCTATCATTGAGATGAACGGTAAAGGCAGTGCAATAGAAGAAGCTTAGAGCCAGACCAAAATCTGGCTTAACGGATTACTGTGGCTTGACAGGTGTCGGGCGTCCATATATGTCCATATAAGTATTTGTCACGCATGTACGCCCCTAGATAATTCTAGTAATTCAGATTGGTCTGCTGTGATTTTTCCGTTTTCAACCGCTTCAATATATAAGTCAACAAGGCTTTTTATATCATCAGTACTCAGCAACCCTTTATCTTTTGCATGCCGAACAGTTTCAATTATTTTGTTTACTAGCAGTTTAGATCGAATATTACTCACTCTTTCAATAAGGAAAAATGCTTGTGCGTTAGTTGGGCTGCTAACAATTTCCCCCCAGAAATGATCCATAGCTTCGACAATACCAAACCGTTGTCGCTCGTAACGGACGGAAGAAATGTAAATATCAAGAATTAAATCTTTACTAAATACATTTGTCATCCAAGGCGCTAGGGCCAGCTCAATAAATTTACGTCGTTTTGTTTTTCTTAAATCCGTTATGAATAGAGTTCTAGTAAGCTGCTGTACGATGGTTGACCCTCCTGATCTTGACTTTATCCCCAATACTCCCAATATACTCCTCGCAATTGACTTATAACTAATCCCTGCGTGGTTATGGAAATCTTTGTCTTCGATAAAAACAAGAAATCTCTTAATGTTCTTTGTAGAAACTTTAAGTCTATTAGTCTCGTATACTGCTAGCTTGGCACGGTAAATGATGTACTCAGTATTCTCAGTTAGCTGTAAGCCTATATTCCTAGACACAAACTTATAGAATATGAGTCGAGAGGTTTCGTGAGTATCAAGCAAAGATGACCGATAGACTATCATCGCAAGGATAAGCCAAGAAAATGCGTAAGCGCCAATAAATCAGCCCCTTGACTCCCCCCAACTTAGTCACCTCTACTCC
>NZ_JBBECH010000070.1:0-16876 GCF_040881935.1 Saccharospirillum sp.
TCAGTGTGAATGAGCCGCTACAGGGAAAACAGGTGCTGATTTATTGGCGCTTACGGCCGGTTAGCCGAGCTGGAAGCACAACTCCAGTCAGTGCGGGAGCGCAACACCGCACTGGAACAGGAAAACGCCGTATTCTGCTCATGGATTGATTTGGTCAGACAAACGGTCCAAAGTCGCTCCAAGGGCTGGTTCATGAGAGAACACGGATTGGAACGCAAGGCTATAGCTATAGGCGACAGCGCTATGACTCACCCAAGATCGGGTATCTGGAGTAGGAGGGAAAATCCAGTGAATCACTCAGATGCTTCTCAAAAAGTGGTCACCGTATATCTTGACCAGAATGTCCTAACTGAGCTTAGGCCCAGGAAATGGATCAAGCAGATCAACCCGTACTCAGTTCTGTTATACACCCTGAAGCACAGCAATGCCGTTGTCAGTGCCTCAAACACCACTATCGATGAGATCCTACAAATACCGAGACAGGCCTATGTTGACGAGCACGTTCAGATACTTCGAGCCATCGGCTTCTATTATTTAAAGCCGGACCAGGACCAAGACCAGTACCTAAAAGGTGAGGATGTGGACCGCTTTTTTGAAGAATATGCCGATAACCAGAAGTCGAACAGCGTATCGCCCATGGATACGGCTATTCGGAACTGGGATCGGGCGCTGAGAAAGCACTTAGGGCTCGAGATTGAAGAAACCTACTCTCACCTAGTCGGTGAAATATTCACAGCCATTCGTGAAACCTTAAAACAGGTAATGTTGCCCGAACAACTGTTACTGCTCCGCCCTATTCTCGATCTGGACCGCTCTGCAGTCGAATCTATGGTTCAGGCTTGGTTTGAAGAAAACCCGGGATTTGAAGAGGGGTCAAATCAACTGGAACGGCTTGGTCGCAAGGTCGCAGACCCCGACGAGTTGCGGAAATTACCATCGGATAGGGTGGTAAGTACCATTTTTGAGCGGATCGGTTTTTCGGAAGAAACCGTCTCCCACTTGATTGCTACCAATCCCGAATTGAATTCCTGGGATCTTAAACTCGCTCTGCCCTTCTTTATCTTGAACATCGTTGGGTATAGAGCGGACGATTTCCGCAAGGTCACCGAGAAAAAGGATCGATTTCGGTCATCCCAGAACGATTACCGGCACCTGTGCAGTGCTCGGCATTCCCATTATCTCGTCACCGACGACACTCGATTTCTAGACAAAGCTAGGGCCATATACACCTGGGCGGGGGTTTCAACCAGAGTGGTTTCGACTGAAGAATTCTTGCAGAGTTGCCTTCCTTTTGCCGTTGAGTCGCTCTTGGAGGCGAATGACTCGTAAGTTGTGCGTTGTTGCTTGGAGGATGATGAGTGGTGACAAAGGTGAGCACAGCCCATCTGAACCCGTTTGTGGTATATCCGATCCCCTACTCCGCTCCAGTGTGCTGTTCCTGGTCAGACCCACCAGTCACTTTGAGGTAAAGTTGAAATAGAAACCCTGTCCGCTCGGCCTCTGTACTAAAGCCCCGGACGCCGTAGGCGGCATCGACGGCCTTGTCATTGTCTCTGTGCGCCTTTAGGAGCTCAGGTGGCATGGTCAGAGGATCATAGAGGTCAGCGAGGCTGGCATCTGGATGGGCCTTTCGTGCCTCGATTATCCCTAGTGCTGTCTTCTCGATGCGCTGTACCTGATTGGCGCCAGGCTCTCCCGGCCAGGGGAAGTTGTTGTAGACCAATTTTGCAGAGTAGCGGTACCGGCTCTCCAGACGGCCACAAACAGATCTCATCCACGCCATATGCATCAGAGAGCTGATCACGCCGAAGTGGTACGGTGTCGCATCGTTGATGACGAACACCAGGTCACTGGCCAACACCTCGGGCCCCATGTACCCGACCGGTATATAAGCGCGGCGCTCAGACGATACCTTCGGAATCACAAGGTAATCTTCGCTGGGGATATTCTCGACATGAAATCGGGTTGGCGTCTCTGCGATTTTACGCGTGGGGGCGCTGTCGCTTTTAGCGCGAATATCCCGCACAGCCTCAACCCGACGCATAACATGAGGCATTTTTCGCATCGCTGCTGGCGGGCAGTTCCCCAGCCACAAACACCACCGCTCAATGTTGTTAATGTACTCTCGTGACCCAATCCAGCGCCTGAAATACGGCTCCGCTCCCGGCTCCAAAGACAGAAATGCAGACTTTTCCTCCGGTGTGAACAAGTACTGCCCGCCGTCAATGGGCTTGTTTCCGATCCGAATGGGTGGCACTTCACAAACTGGTGCTCTGCGGTTGGGCAGTGCGACATTGGGCCCATCGGCCAAGTATGGATTGATGGTTTCTGCAAATACGGCCGTTGGTTCAGATCTCGGGGTATCATACTCGAAGATGATCTTCTTTCGGGCAATAGGTCCCTGGCCAAATCCGATGATTACGCAGTGCACTGCTGCCTTACCCCTGGCTTCGCTATTCCATTGAAACGTCTTGTGCGCGAACTGGATCTCTACACCCTGGTCCAGAACCCAGTCCCAGAGTATCCCTGCCTGTTCACCCTGGGTTATGGAATTTGTTGACACAAAGGCTGCACGGATGGGGCGATCTTGCGGTCTGCCCGTTTTCAGGTACTCCACCGCTTTAAAATACCAACCGGTGCAATAGTCCAACAAACCATGACTCTTCATATCATTGCTGACAGCCTTAATGTCAGAACGCTGCTCTTTGCTCATGTACTTTGCGCCGGCAAAGGGCGGATTCCCGAGCACATAGTCACATCGATCTGGCGGGAGCACATCGCCCCAGTCGGCCTGCAGTGCATTGGCCTGGACGATGTTGGCGCTCTTTACCAGAGGAATACGGACAAACGCATCGCCGAATACCTTGCTCACTTTAATGTTCATTTGGTGGTCGATCAGCCACATGGCTACACGGGCGATCTGAGCAGGCCATTCCTCAATCTCGATGCCGTGGAACTGGTCAACATCCACTTTGACATAGTGCTCGACGACGTTCAGAGCCAACTGCTGACTATCAGCGGCATGTATAGCCTGAATCACCTCCAGCTCCAACTGGCGGATTTCTCTGTAGGTGATAACGAGGAAGTTCCCACAGCCGGCTGCTGGGTCGATCCAGTTCAAGCTGCTCAACTTGCCCTGGAAGGCCCTCAGCTTGGATTTCCGATCCGTTGACCGGCGCCCTAGAAGGTTCTCAAACTCTTCTCGCAACTCATCTAGAAACAGGGGCTTGATCACTTTTAGAATGTTCTGTTCGCTGGTGTAGTGGGCGCCCAGCCGACGCCTAACCTCGGCGTCCATGATGCCCTGGAACAGTGACCCGAAAATGGCCGGACTGATTTGCCCCCAGTCCAGAGAGCAACACTCCATCAGCAACCTGCGCATTCGGCTATCAAATGCCGGTGTCCGGAGTGTTTCCTCGAACAGGGCACCATTCACATGTGGGAAGGCCAGCAGTCTTTCATCCCGTGATGCCATCCGCTGCGATTCTGGTGTGTCCAGAACATCAAAGAGCTCATTAAGCCGGGCCCCCAGGTCTGACCCATCATCGCGGGTACACTGCTCCAAGAAATCATAGAACGCACCCCGGGGCATGAAGATTCCGGTATCCTCGGCAAACAGGCAAAAGAGAATGCGGACCAAGTAGATTTCCAGGCGGTGGCCCTGGTACCCGGCGTTATGGAGGGCGTCATGCAGCTGAGCCAACTTCTCTGCTGCTTCTTTGTTGACGGGATCTTGCTCTCTAAACACTCGCTGTTCGTAGCCGGCAATGAATCCCAGCTTTTCGACGTTATCCTGAAACTCAAAGAGACTGAATTCAGCATCCTCTGATGTCTCTAGGTCATGCACGCGGATCCTATCAAAGTCCGAAACGATTACATACCGGGGGAGGTCGCGGTCGGGGATTCCTGGAAAGTAATCCATGGCTTGGCTGTAGGCCCGGTTCAGATCCTTGCCGCGAGACTTGTGTTCGGCGATAAGCACGCCTGGCCAGAAGAGGTCGATAAATCCTGGGTTTCCACCCTTGGATTTGACGTAGTGCTCAAATGCAGCGATTCGGCGCCGTTGGACGCCGTACACATGAAACAGTGCATCCCAAAAGCTCTTAGCTTCGCCACTCTCGCTTGTTGTGCCGGCCCACTCTTCCGAGAACCGAAGTGCTCTTGTTCGGATCTCGTTCCATGATAACGACATGTAGATTTGTCTCCGGTTGGTGGTTGGTTATGGGCCCTGCCAATTAGGTTTCCAAAGCACTCAACTGCCCAATATCATGGGCAAGTACTTGTCTGTCAATGTTTCCGTGCTTAGCCCAGAATAGCCATTCACGGCAGGGAGGCACCGCACATCATCGAAAGCAAGGGTCTAACTGAATTTACTGTAGTCAACACTGGTGTCACCCACTTGCAAGATCAGGTTACGCCCAGCCAATACACCTTGAATGTCCTTAAGGCTGGTATGCCCCTTGAGATCGAAAGTCACCTGTCAAACAGGCAACAGATTGCCCTGCTATGTGGTGGCCCGCTCAAGTGGAATGCCCGGCCGTGTCGTACCGTCACCGTTGGGCCCCTCCTGCTGCCCGGCACTCAAGAGCCGAGTCCCTATTGCAAGCGATGCCGCCTTAACGTTGAGGCAAGGATCCAAGCCTGTCGTACCTTAACCACTGCCTGCTATCGCACTAGTGGTCCATGCGGAAAATAAAGTGACATGACATCGAGCCATTTACACTGCCGATATTATGAATCAAAACGACTTAAAGCTATCCAGCCAAGATGTAGCCACCCTGGAGGAATGGATTCGAAGCATGTCTCTGTCTCAGGGTCAGGTTACCCGTGCGAAGGTTATTTTGTCACTCTCCGAAGGAATGCCTGTCACGCAGATCGCCGCTGCGCAAAGAGTCTCCCGCAAAACGGTCTACAAGTGGAAAGCCCGGTTCTTGGAATCTGGACCGGATGGACTACTTGACCAACCGAGACCGGGGCGCCCGTCGGTGATTGATGAAAATGTCGTCAACCGTGTTCTCACGTTAACGACAGAGCGTGTTCCCCATGAAGCCACGCATTGGAGTGTGGCTTTGATGGCTGAGTATGCCGGCGTGACGACCTGGCAAGTTCGCCAAATCTGGCAGGCTGCTGATTTGAAGCCACACCGCCTGAAAACCTTCAAGATCAGCAATGATCCCGATTTTGCCGAGAAGGTTGTGGACGTTGTTGGGTTGTACATGAACCCTCCCGACAATGCTAAAAACACAGATCCAAGCTTTGGATCGCACCCAACCTGGACTGCCGTTGTCGCCTGGCCACATTGGGAGCTACACGCACGATTACAAACGCAACGGTACAGCCGCTCTTTATGCGGCTTTTAATACTTTAACGGGAGAGGTGATTGGGCGAGTTGAGAAAAGAACCCGCTCGAAAGAGTTCTTGGCATTTTTGAAGCAGGTCGAGCGACAAACACCAAAAGATAAAGATCTGCACATTGTGTTGGATAATCACAGTGCTCATAAGACAAAAGAAGTCAGAGAATGGGTAGAAAAACACCCAAGGATCCACTTCCACTTTACGCCCACGAGCGCATCCTGGTTGAATGCTGTGGAGGGCTGGTTTGCTCAACTGGAGCGTCGAGCACTGTACCGAGGCATATTCAGCAGTGTGGCTGACCTGAAGGATGAGCTGAAACGATTTATTCGTGTTCACAACCGTGATCTGGCCAAACCATTTAAGTGGACGAAGAGTGCTGAATCGATTTTGGCTGCGGTACAGCGAGCTAAAAAAGTGCTACCTAATTAACCGCATGGCCCACTAGGGCCATATACGCCTGGGCGGGGGTTTCAACCAGAGTGGTTTCGACTGAAGAATTCTTAAAAAGCTGCCAATATTCGTGGAGCTGATCGGAGAAGTGAAAGACTCATGAGCATGGCGTGAAAGAAGCTTGGTCCGTATAACAAGCTTCGACAGATGGCTTTAGAGTCTATTTCGTATGGCCTTAAGCTCTACATCGTGGGCTATTAGCGATTCTTGGCTTACACACAAATGTTGACGGTCAATGTGCTCAACTATCGAGTCGATCTCAGAACCGTCTTCTTCCCGATAGATTTTTGCCCGTGATTCCTGCTGGGAGTAATACTTGCCCATGGTGTTTAGTGCGGACGATTCATATAGATCTTGCCAATTTTTGGGCACGATGACAGAGCCACGTCGGTACCCTGTCGCCATCGCGATTCCAGGCAGATCAAAATCCATGAAAAAAGCCAGCTTATCGGATGGATGACGATCAATTAAATCGTTAACTGAACGCGCGTTTTCCCCGTGACCTCGATACACGCACAGTGCACGACCCCACTCTGCTGGAAGTTTCATCAGGTTCAATTTGTGCATCAGCGTACCGTTTTCGACGATGACTATGGTCGACTCCTTCCACGAATCCCATTCAATAGTTTCCATATCTACCGCTAACACTGAGCCTGGAGGGGTGTGTCCCGACCCAGATGTCATGTATATCGGGTGGTCCTGGAGTCCATGGACAAGAATCAACGAACCAAACACAGCCTTACCGCGAATTTTCTCGTGCGGGGTGATCTTCGCTACATCGATGCGATCGCCATCGAGCGTGTCCCGCTGCGGATCTGCTTGACATTGCTCAATAATGTACCTTCGCAACGTTTGTTTATCGGTATGCGAGAACACCACTTCCCGGCCAATGGTTATGCCACAGTTGGTTACCGACATCAGCTCCATGTTGGTCTTGTTCTTGGGAAACCGGGTTAACGGGGAACGCAGAAGTCGCTGGACGGCTTTGAATTGCCTTTGCATTGACATCGACTAACTCCCCCACTGAAGGTGCAAGTCGCGCACCCATAGGTTATCAGGATAAATGGTGTCGACATCACCGACGAAGTGCATTTTGATCTGCTTGCGTTCCTGGCCCGGCAATCCGTCGACGGCTGCCGACAAGAGAGAAAGCCAGTCCAGCAACTCGATATCCAGGTCAAATGTCTGCAGAATCTCGGATCCACGAATCACATTGTTTTTGAATTCACCGGCCAGAATCATGTCGACCACGGACTCTATGAGCTCCGCCACCGGGTCGCGTTCGTCGGCCTGAGTGTGGCCAGCTGGATCCATGTCGATAGGCACCAGCTCGGTGCGGTTCTCTGAAATCACGATCTCTTTTTGATCATCACGAGCACCAGCGGCTATGGGGGCAAGCACCTCGTCGCTAAGTGGGTCATGAATGTCAGGATACGCCCATATCGTCATCGCAGGAGCCAACAACACCGCATCCGGGCATCGGCTCAGCTCAACGTCCTCAACTGACGGAACAAAGCCAGGGTTTGCCTGGTAGTAGGCCTCAAATGACGAAACCAGACTGGTCAGACGATGACTTTCGCGCAGATCAAGGAGTAAATCACGAAGCTGGTACAGAGAGTGGGACAGATCGGCCACGTAGGTCTTCATCGCCGAAGGAAGTTGTTTGTTGAGCAGCTTACGCAAGAACCGGTCATTGCCGGCCTCCTCACCGAACTCGCCTATTGAGAAGGATGTCAGCAGCTCTGCCAGCTTTCGCGCTCGCTCAACCACTCGTTCATTCTCTTGGATTCGAAGGCTCAGGTCGGTGATGTGCGTAAAGCGGTTGTAAAGGTGGTTATTGAAGGAAAGAATCATGTATTGCAGATTCTCCATTAACAATGCCACGCTTTCACTGATATCTCGCTCAACCCGCCTTACATCGTCAAAGGCGCCTATGCGGCGGGCCTGGCGTAAATCCTCAAATGACTGCTTCAAAGCCAACCACTGGGCAGCTATGGTCTCATTGGCCACGGCACGCCGGTAATCCTGAGCGGCAAAATCAAGCAGGTTCAGCAGCTCATGACGCAGGTGATAGCCATCCTCACCTTCCATTTGCCAAACCAAGCGAACCGCACGAAGTGACCGAATGGCTGTGGCATTGTCCAGCGAGTCCTCTATCGTCATGGTGTTTGACCGATAGGCCTCATCGATGACTTTAGAGTGGCTACCCAGCGCGTTGAGCACTTTTTGGTTATCGTAAACGGCCATCAGAATATGCTCGTTTGGCGATGCTCATCCCCACTGCCGGGATCTTCAACAGGGATGCCCTCTTTTGATTGGATGTAATCCATCATGTCGTAGAGCCAGCTCCATTTCCCGGTCGCGCGGTACGCCGCGCCGGTGCCTCCTGGTTTAACGAAGAACCCCATCTCAGTCAGTTTCTCGAAGATGTGCGTAACCCCATCCCGAACCCAGCGGGGTGAGTCCTTATTGATGGACTTTCGAAATGGCCCCTTACCCAAGATCACTTCCAGCTGTTGCATCAGATGAGGCACCTGGTCGAGCTGTTTGGTGAGGTCACCGTCATACAACGTATCCCCCATGACAATGGGCTCGGGCCGTTGCTGGGCGATCATCACCAACCGGAGCCAGCCTACCAATGGCTCTATTTGGTTGGCCACGAGCTTGAATGATTGACGGACTTCAGAGCGATCAGTCGCATCATTGATTGAGGCATAGACTGGAATCCACGCCCGACCGTCTGTAGTGGCCCGCACATCACGGTTGAGTGGTTGCAAGAACGCTCGCACCCTCTCCCGGTTGTCCTCCTCCGATAGGTAGTCGGCCAATTCTCGATCTGCGTAGTCGCAAATGATGCCACCCTGAAGTAATGCCTTTACGGTACGGCCTAGTAACACCTCACTGCTCATGCGATGACTCCTGAGTCGCCACGGAAGAGAGACCTGCCAATGTTTTCAGTCGGTCTCGCTGACTCTGATCGCCCGGGTGAGCCAGCCGGTGCAGGTGATTAACCACCCCGCTCTGCAGGTTTACTCTCTGATTAAATATCTTCATTTTGTTGCGATCCAGGTCAGGCGAGGCGCTGATGATGGTCAGGTTGTGCTGATCAAGCATGGACACCAGGCTGGTGATGTTGGTTATGTGTAACTCAAGTAGCTCATCGAGTGGCCAAACGATCCGGACACGCTGATCCGGACATAAGTAGCGGGCCATACCCATGAAAATGATATTGATGGCCAACTTGTTGAGCCCTTTGGATGCTGCGTTAAGCAACTCGGTATCATTGCGAACCGCCCTGAGGTTGCCGTTCTCTTTCATCTGAATTTCGAGATCAAACAAAGCATCGCGATCGGCGCTGATGCCACTATCCCGGAGACTGGCCATCACCTGGCTGAACTTATTCAATAAGCCTTCACCCGGCAAATCTGTCCGATTGGTTAATTTCCATTCTTCAAACGCACGAACAAAGTTCTGAAGCGGTTGCCAACTCGGGCTGTCCTGGACTAGCGGTTTCAGTACGATTCGGAAGTCTTCCAGTGTTGCCACCTTCTGATCGGTGTTGATTCGACTGCCTAGTTTACGGGATACGGAGGTGATCTGTTTCGTGAGAGATGACAGAGAATCCAGATGATCCTGTAGTTTTTTGGCCTCCACGAAAAAACTACTGTGCAGCAGATCATGCTGTTTGGGGGCCAGTTCATTGATCATTATCTTGAGATCTTGAACCTGGGAGAGCAGGCCCGCCTCGTCCAGTTCGAAATCAGGGTCGTTTGTGGCAGCGATTCTCTGCTCGGTTATGGTTCGCCATTGCTGTTCCAGATGCGACCCGTCATAGCGATTAATGACTGCTTTTGCCTTCTTAACCCCGGCCAGTACGTTTCTTCGTAAGGCTTGAAGCTTCTCTCCATTGCTTTGTAGGGTCTCTGTTAGGGCTTCCAGATTGCCCACCGGGGTATCCTCATCTGGCTGCAGATCAATAAGGCCCATCCGTCGTAGCAGTGCATCGGCCTCCCCAATGGATTTGGACAATCGGCCCATTTCCCCTTCTAGTCGGCGTTTCTCAGCCTGAAACTTCGATGATCGAGCCTTGTTTGCCTCCTCAAGCTCCTTAACGCTTTTATCAAAAGCCAACTTTTCCCGCTGAGCAGCTGCAATGTCGGTCCTCAACTGAGGCTCATTCTGCCATTCATCACGATACCAACGGTTATAGGTCTCTATCTTGCTCTGGCTACCCTCGATACGCTTGATCTTTTCGCTCAAGGCCGTTACTCGCCCTCGATACTCCTCTTCCATCCGCTCATCAATTCCATTGTTCTTAAGTATCTGCTGATAGGCGCTCTCACGGTCCTTTTTGCGGGTTTTGTACTGACGAGTTGCTTCGTCGGCACGTGCTTTCAAGTGATCCCGTCGCTGCTCGAACTCCGCCTCAGCATTTGACCAACCGGCAACCAGCTCCTGTACTTGTTCAGAATACTGGGTGGTAAGTGCCTCCCGTTCTTGGCTGGCGCTGGCGTCAAATTCCGTCAATTGAGCCTGGAGCTTTACAATCCCGCTCTGAGCCTCGGCTTTCAGCACCTCGACCCTTTCCTTCACCTGGGCCTTTATGGTCTTTTCAGTCTGCTCAGCGGCCGACAGGAGGTTCTGAGCCTTGCGGAGTTGAGTCTTCGCTACTGAGAGTTCTTCCTTGATGCTCGATAGCCGCTGGGCTGATTGATGAACCCTCGTTTCCAAAGAACGAGCTTGTTCTTCAAGGCGTAACCGGCGCGACTCGCAGCGTTCTATGTGAGCATGAAGCTGGGCCTCATCTGCGGCCTCATCCGGACGGTCCAGTCCACCAACCGCAAGACTCCAACCACCAAAGACATCGAGCGCATCATTGATTTTTACCGGATTGAGATCTTTTCGATACAATAAATCAGTATTGATGATCTTACCTAGCCCATCCGACCAATGGCTATCGTCGGCCCGTAACGCCTCCAGGAGCGATCCGGGGGGCGGCTCCAGTTGGCGGCTGAACTGAGTGATCTTCTCATTCTCACGCTCAATGTCTGCGCGAATATCATCCCAGCTCGTTTGCCGGCTTCGCTGTTCCGAATTGAGTTCGGACAAAGACTGTTCCAGCGCATTCAAAGACGTTCTTTCCTCAGCTACAGCGTCTCGTGCCAGTACCGTTTTTGTCTCCGCCTCTTCAACCTGAAGGCTGTCCTGTTCGCTGGCGGAGGCATGTTGTACTCGAAAACGCAGTTGCGCTAATTCCTTATCCAGCGTGTGCCGGGCCTCTTGTTGCGAATGCCTTAAATTGGCCAGTTCCATGTCACGCTCGGCATTAACGGAGTCCTTCTCTGTCTGATGGTCCTTTCTGTCCATTTCGAACTGATGTTTAACCAGTTCGGTTTCGCTGGCAATTGCGGCCAATCCGTCTTTATGGTTCTGTTCGATCGCTTTAAGGTCCGCCTGAAAATTAACTCTGAACTCTTCGACCTGTGTTGTTATCGCCTCCAAATCATCCTTTGCAACCTGACGCTGACGCCGATATTCCGGTAGCTGGGTCGATTCCTGGGCCAGATACGGGATCTCGGCTTCATCAAAACGGTCTTTCTCCGCCATCAACCTGACGTGTTGATCTACCAGTTTCTTGTAGTGAATGTCGTGATCCTGGGCCTGCGAAACCAGCTCTCCGCGTTGATTATAGTACAGCCGCTCCTCATCCTGATGCTTAGCTTCCGCTGTTCGCAGTTGATCATTCATTCCAGAAAGGCGCTCATTTACGTCAATCAGCGTTGTTCTGATGCTTTTTGCGATGCTGGTGGTGTGCTCAGATAGGGCCAGCCGTTCTTCTTCACGGTCGATACAATCGACGATCGACCCCTTTTCCGCTTCAAACGAAATCTGGGATCGAACATCGTTGACTAAGGCCTGTCCCTCTTTGATTTTTGGCGATGTGGGGAGGATATGATCATCGAACTGGGTGTCCCAGATCATTTTTTTGAACTCCCTCATCATCGACTGGTTTTTCTGCACCACATGCACCAACCGATCAATGTGCTGCATTCGAGTCTGGCTGTCGCCCAGGCCAAATTCCCGTGACAGCCGTTCTACGACCTTCCGGGTGCCCGGATTGCGCTTTATGAGGTTTGCGTCGCGTTGGATGATGGCCCGGAAGTCAGTAATAGTGTTGACCAGCGTTGATACTCTAATGCCAGCCTGCTTCAAATCCTCTATCAATGTAGTGACTGCAATCCCCGCCGCCAGTCGTTCACGAATCCCGGGGGCGAACAAGGTCTCCTCTGCACTGCCTTTCAGGAAGTAATAACCAACACGATTTGAAGGGTGCCTAAATAGAAGAGCGCAACACAGACCTTCCTCTTGACGGTATTCGAATATCACACAGCTTTGAAATGTCGGCAGATAGAAATCGATAAACGACGATTTTCCGCTTAGTTTAGACACAACACGTTCTGGCTCAGTTCCATAAAACACCGAGAGCAAAGCCAGTATCGATGATTTTCCAGCCCCGTTTGTCCCTGCAATATGTGTTTTACCCGCCATGGGAAGACTAACGGTTCTTCCTGAGAACTCCTGAAACGTGTGATGGAGAATGATTGATTCTAGGCCAAATTGGGCATGCTCGGGGGGGTGCATTAAAGAGCCTCATAGAGATCTGGTAGATTACGACCCATTGAACCACAGAGTGGGTTTCTTGCAATGGCCGTTAATCACTTCTTCATCCGAAGCGAGAATATCTATATATCTGGCTTATCGGTTTTTGTTGTTAACGCTGGCCAGTTCCGACCAGCACCTAGCGGGCAATTCCATCAGCACCCAACTCAAGCTACGTCCTCTACCAAGTTCTGGCTCTTGAAAAACTCCATCTGCTCTTTGTTGGTGTCAGAGTGGTAACTGAACTGCTCTTTGCTGCACATTCCCGGTGCCTCATCTATCTGAACCAACACCCCACCTGGTCATAGGAGCTGAACCCGTTGGCCATGAGCCACTTGAACCACATGGGTAAAGGCCCCCGATCACCTATGTCCGGACACTCCCGGGTCATCAGGCGATTCACTTGATAACGGCCATTGGCAGTCAGACCATACACCCCTCGGCGTCCGGTCATCAGTACTCATCGGGTCACCCAGCGCTGGGCGCCGCTCTGCCACTTTTTGATAAGTTCGGCCGTCACCATTCGATCCAGCTGTCTTCGACGATAACCAGAGCCAATCTGATAAATCTATTTGACCCTCAAGGAGCGGTAGGCCTCGTTCAGGCTGAACAGTACTTGTAGGGCCCTCGTGGCTCCCAGCCCCTGCTTATCAGCTGCTTTAAACTTGCTGTAGGTATCGAGGGCACTCTACCGGCGGCACCGGTTGGGTGTTTACAGGTTTCAGAAAGGCCTTGCCTTGATGAGAGTGATTCTCATAAGACTATAGTGCTACCATACAATTAATTGCGGTCATTGGGTGAGGGCTGATCCTGAACTTCCGTAAATTCGCCACTAATACCTTCTTCGGACTCAAAGTATTCGTCCCAGACTGGATCTGTTGGCCTCACATATTGTTTGACCGAACCTTTAAGTCGTTCCAGCGGCGACAGTTCCTGTGGCAGTGGCTCAGCTAGCGCATCTGCATGTGCCAAATATGGATCTAAGCCGTCTAAGAGTTTCTGTTCGGTAGTGCGATTTTTGTTCATATTCGCCCTCTCCAATATTCACGATAACTGCAGTGCCATAATGTAAACAACAGGTCGGGTTCGCTAAAGGACTACGGCGTCTCAATCCATCACGATGGTAAATACTACAAAATAGAGACTTTATAGTAGGCAGTATAGAAGGCGATTTAACAAGATACACTCTGTATAGGCAGCACTTTCACTGGCTCACAACTAACCTAGACTTCGAGCATCTATTTTTGGATTTAATTCACTTCTGTTATTCGATTCGCTCTTTAATTATTAAAATGGTGCACTAACTTACTCCTCCCAAAAATCCCTGGGGAGCTCATACAATAGTTCTTTAACTACAGCGTCGACCATTCTTGCTTCGTTAACCGGGTCTAACCCCTGCCCTTCCAGCGCCATATGGGTATTAACACTTTTTACTTCCCTTTTAGCTTTCATCAATGCCTGGGCCTCAAGTGTCTTTGCTAAAGTTTTCTGTTTTGGTACCAGGTAATAGACAAGCTCGCAGTCTAACCCTTCAGCAGCTTTTTTTAAGCTGCGCAGCGTTATAGCCGTGTGAGCTTCGCTATTTTCAAGTTTTGAAATCTGGGGCTGCGATACGCCTATTCTATCGCCAAGTGTCTGAGTGCTGATGCCTAATGCGGTTCGAATAGTCTTAATCCACCCATTCTTGAAATGGGGAACTCTTTCACCCGCCGCGAGACCCTCAAGGCTTCGGTCCAGCTGCTCAATCGTCAACCTTCTCTCCCAATTCATTGCTATACCTTCTTAGGCTCTTATGTTTATAGCCTATATAGCATAAAAATTAGAATAAATAGTCTATTTAACGACTATTATATTGATTTTTCATTTGGAAAAGGCACCTTTCAGTACAGATATGCAGTATTTCGACGAGAGTTAGGTCATTAGCAGCTCTGCGTTGCTGTCCGGTTGTTCCTTTACTGAGAGCCACTGGAAAGTCGTACACGAGGGCTTCAGGTCAGAGAACGGCGCGGTGAAGCAAGTCCAGACCTAAGATTTATGGGTTCTTCTTACCCGGAGCGAGCATGAGACTTCTTAAGTGAAGGTCTTTAAATCGGTGTTCAATCGAATTACTTCCCATCATTACTCCTCATCGCTATGATACTGTTTTTTTATACAGTAGTAATGAGATGCAGTACTATACCCGAAGCACTTACGGAAACATTGATTTCGACAACCTTCCCGCGCTATTCCGAGATGGTCAGATGTATAGCGTCACCGTGCGGGAAACCCCGCCATACGGCTATCAGTGCTTCGCGGAGGTGCTCATTGAAGACCAGGGCCTAACTGAATTTACGGTCGCCTACACTGGAGTCACCCACTGGGAAGATAAGGTAACGCCCGGCCAATACATTTTGAAAGCCCTGCAGGCCGAACTGCCCCGAGAAATCGATCGTCACCTGTTGAACAGGCAACAGACTGCTCTGCTCTGCGGTGGTCCGCTTAAGTGGAAAGATCGGCCATTTCGCACCGTCGCCGTTGAACGCTTTCTGCTGCCAGCCACTGAGGAACATGGTCCCTATTGCAAGCGATGCCGCTTGAACGCCGAGGCACTGGGATGGATCAAGCCTGAGGCATCTTAGCCGTTACTTGCCTTTGCACCTGGTACTAACGGAATTGGATCTCCGATCGGTTCGAAGGCCGGTTCGTTAACCGGTACTGCTTCCAGCGAATGGCGGTAATCAGTGAGATTGAACAGTGGTTCAAAGCTTTTATGCGGACGGCTTTTATCCAGCCAGCCGGCTAGCTCATCTGGCTGCAGCACCAGCGGAAAGGACTTGTAGTGAATGTCCAAAAAGTCTGGGTGTGGTGGCAAGGTAATGACACCGGTGGAAACCATTGCCTCGCCATCGGGCCCGACCCAATGCTTGCACATGGCCGCCAGCATCATGATCTTTCCAGGGTCGTGAATCAGATACCGGTGTTTGGCTATGGGCCGTGGTGGCTTTTTCTGTTCGTCCGGCGTCAGCGCCGTGAAGAGCCTCCCCCCGGGGTAAATCGATTGCCATTCAAAGAAGCCCCGGGCAAACACAACCGCCCTATAGCTGCGCGGAGGAATGGAGTGCATCTTCGATGTCAGTATTCTACGCGACTGGCAGTTGAAAGATGCCCATTGGGTGTCAGGCTTCAATGTCTCATTGTCGAGTTTCAACCACCAGACTGCAGACATGACCCGCTTTCCTGCCTTCGTGGGTACCAGGCTCAGAACTCGGTCGGTCGGCCTCAGCTCACGTTTTGTATAAACGACCGTTCCCAAAACCGCATCAATTTCCGCCCGCGTGTAACCCGCGGCCGACAGGAGCCCAGGCAATGCAGGATGGTCACTGGCGTTGTAGATTGCGCCGCACACGTTGCTTCCCTCAGACTGACTTGTGTTTCAAGCCTACCCTAATTGGTTATCTAACCACTAAAATCCCGTTTTTGTTATCTGAAGTGGTAATCTCTCGAATTAGAAACTCTTCGAGAGCCGCTGCCTCAAAAGCCGTTTCAGCGGGCACGCCTATGATCCATACGTACCGTGGTTGAACTTTCCAATTGCCAATTAACCGGCATATTTTTCCAGGACCGTATTTGCAATAGCTATTCAACCGGGCGCTTACTGAGCTCTTCATCGAAGATTTCCCGATATAGACTACTCGCCCCTCGCCATCAATGAACGTATAAATGCCCGCTTTGCCGTTACTTGGCCAGGTGTCACTCCACCGATGTTCTGCGATAAGCGCCCCATTTTCCTTTTCAGGGAATAAGTCGTAAAGCGGGCCAGAGTTGAACTCAGCCATCTCGGGATGTCGATATCGCGTACAATACTCTTCTACCTTCCCCTTTAATTCGCTCAGTGTTCCAATCATATATAATCCATTAATAGTTGACTATCTGGAAGGACCTGACCAAGCATAGTTCAACCTGCCAGAGACCCGGATTGTAAGTGAAATTTTCTTGAGATAAGTGGTAGACCAGCATATTCGAGAGCAATTTGAGGTGCGGGCGATCTCACTAGCTGGTCGAGGGCGTGCTTAATGACGGAGGTATGAGAGACGACCAATCGGCATCGTAGTGATCAACAGACCTTTTCGTGTACAGTGTTCAACAACTGTATAAGCTCTGATGTCTCAAATGAAATGTAACCTCTTTCCCGACGGTGCTTCCCCGAACAGCTGGGTCAACCACCCTACGCACCAGATTTTCGGTAGGGTTCCCGATATGAAGGTACCAAAGGACTTCATACCAGGTGGCCCAATTCGCTTGACGGCTGGCAAGTACGATCCCCGCGGTGTTGGTGCTAGGCATATCCTCGAAAAACATGGCGACTTGCTGGTTAAGCGTAAGCGATCCATTAACCCCATGCTCTCACTGAGCATTTAACTCGATATTCCAT
>NZ_JBBECH010000071.1:0-16693 GCF_040881935.1 Saccharospirillum sp.
CTTGCGAACCGCAGACACCGTTCGATACCCCACTTACCCGATTTTTTCACAAATTAGACGTGCCCAATGCCGGGCACTAGTCCCTCGGTGGGGCACCGAACAGACCCCTGCATTGGGGTGGGGCACGATAGGCTTTCGGTGCTGATCGCGTAGTTCCACATGGGCTTCCCTCGCGAGCACCATAGAGTCGTGTGTGCAAGCTGTTCCAATGTGGCTTCGAACCTTCCCGCCAATTACATTAAAAAAATTTACGTTGCCGATTAATAGCATTCTGGCCAGTAAGAGGGTCAGAGAACAGAGTTCAGAGGACATAACGACAATGCATTCAGTGTCACCCAATAGTCAGCCAGCGACGTCCCC
The DNA here is from genome assembly GCF_040881935.1 of Saccharospirillum sp. Taxonomy (NCBI): domain Bacteria; kingdom Pseudomonadati; phylum Pseudomonadota; class Gammaproteobacteria; order Oceanospirillales; family Saccharospirillaceae; genus Saccharospirillum; species Saccharospirillum sp. The sequence continues at coordinate 361 of NZ_JBBECH010000071.1, forward strand.
TTATTCGGCACCGCAGCAAGAGAGTAGCAGGCAGCTTTACTTCGCGATGTTAGATGAACGCGGGAGTAGTGCGGGCGAGATCGACGAGTTGGCGCGGTCTGCATCACGCGCCTTTCTGGTGGAAAAACTTCGCGTGGCAACGGATATCGACGCAGACTTTCCGAACGAGATGCGGTCATTGCCGGGCGTGTTACGCGAAGCCCACGATCTCACAGCACAAGCATACCGACACTACCTCGACGAACGGCACGCCGGCGCGCCGCGGCGCTTCTTCAGTTGTCGTTCACATGCCATGTACTTTCTTCGCGCGGTTGCCCCCACCAAGCTGGTGGATGGCGCCTGGCTTTATGGCTTGTTGCGGCGCTGGCAGGATCCGCGGCTCGCGTCGCTTATCCGAACCTATCTTGAAGAACTCGGTTGCGGCAATGTGCTGCAAAACCATGTGGTGCTCTACCAACAATTGCTCGCCCGCTATGGGTGCGATCACTGGCAAAACGGCCCCGACGAGCACTTCACTCAAGGTGCCGTGCAGCTAGCGCTGGCCCACCATGCCCATGATTTCCTGCCGGAACTGATTGGCTTCAATCTCGGTTATGAACAGTTGCCGTTGCACTTGCCAATCACGGCTTACGAACTGAACGAACTCGATATCGACCCGTACTACTTCAGCCTGCATGTGACCATCGATAATGCTTCAACCGGGCACGCGCGCAAGGCGTTGCAAAGCGTGCTCGATTGCGCGCCGAGAATCGGCAATGTTGCAGAGTTTCATCGTCGGGTGGGAAACGGCTACCGCTTGAACCTTGTCGGTATGGGCACGAATCAGGCGATTGCCTCTTTCGATCTTGAGCAGGAACTGCTGCGGGTTTTAGCCGACAAAGCCGTGATCGGAACACAGTTGCATTCGGACTATTGCGTCGTCAGTGGCCGGACGGTGAGCGACTGGCTTTCTTCACCGGGCGACATTCCAGATCTGCTGACAGCTCTGCAATCCGCCGGTTGGATACGGCGTGGCGAGAACCCGGAGCACAGCCGCTTCTGGTGCCTGTTGACCGATGAACAAGCGCCCATGTTCGGCGTCTTCGACGGCTACGAAAAACAACTCCTAAAAGATTGGATTCTGGCCGATGCAGACACGGCACCGACCGCGCGAACCAGAAACCGCTTTCGCAAACGCCAGACTGCAGAGCATGCTGAAGGGGCGGCTGCCGTGTTGCCAGGTGACGCCACCGTCGAACACATCATCGCCCACCACACCAGCGGTGACCCGGGGCCTGGCAGCTGCGCAGACGTTGACGCGCTTTTTAGCCAGTTAACCGGGGTCGATACCAAGGCGGAGGCGCTCGCCGTGTTAGCTGGAATGCTCTCGCCAGCGAACCACCCAACGCCCGCGGGCCTGGCGGCAACAAGGCTCTATACCGATCTCTTTCAACAAGTAACCTAACCATGAACACCGATTCTCTACTGCATCTTGCGATGTTACTCAAAGCGACCGGGTACTCATTCACCACCGTATCACCGGCGACCCACGCCCGTGTCAATTCACGGTTAAAAAATGCGTGGGCGCGTAACGCAACAGACGTTTTCGGTTGGAGCCGACCGTTCACTGAGGGTGTTCTACTGCCTGAGCTTTTCGAGGCAATGCGCAATGCGGGTGTACTGGAAACACAGGGTGAGGGTTGGATCTCACTCGTGCGTGCTTCAACGCTACGCGACCAACTTTTTCTGCACTCGGCGTATCCGACGACGGCCCCTGATGCCGTTTTTTTTGGACCCGACACCTACCGCTTCGCCAACGCAATCGCCCGACACCTTGCCGGTGACGTACGCCTGCGGCGTGCCGTCGACATCGGTTGTGGCGCTGGTCCTGGCGCCGTGGTCGTTGCGCTCGAATGGCCACTGGCCGAGGTGTTTGCTGTGGACATCAACGACATAGCCCTGCAGTGCACCGCCGTCAACGCCCTCCTCGCTGGCGCCGAGCGAATCATCACTCAACACTCAAATCTGCTTGATGGCGTTGATGGAGACTTTGATTTGATCGTCGCCAACCCACCATACCTGCTCGATGCGCAGGAGCGCACTTACCGGCACGGTGGCGGTAATTTCGGCGAAGGGCTTTCCCTGGCCATTGCGGGCCTGGCGAAAACGAGGCTGGCCCCGGGCGGCACGCTGTTGCTGTATACGGGCACTGCCATCATCGACGGTACCGACCTGTTTCTCGCTTCGGTCGCGCCGCTGCTCGACAATACCTCCCTCGAATGGCACTACCAGGAAATCGACCCCGATGTGTTCGGCGAAGAACTGGCAGAGCCAGCCTACGAAGACGTTGATCGCATTGCAGCGGTTCTGCTTACTGCCCGCAGGGTAAGGTCATGAACATTCTCAATAGCCGATTCCTGCGTGGACCCAACATCCATCGCATGGAGCCTTGTTTCGTGGCGCTGCTTGACCTCGAAGGCCACCGAACGGTCGAGGTTGCAACATTGCAGGGCGGAGCCGCTTTGTTAGGAACGCTTATGCCGGGTCGTGTCCCCCCTGTTTTTCTTGACGCGCCCGAAGCCGCTCGGTTACTCGCACGGCTTATGTTCGCGGTGCAAGCCTGGGCGGGCAGCCCGGCGACATTTTGCGACGCAGTGGCACTCACGCCTTCAACACCGAACCGGTATCACTTGCTATGCGGCTATCAGCATGAAGCGGTGGTCAAAGAAGCGCTTCGGCTTTCGGTCGCGTTCGTCACGGCGATGCTAAACCACCAGCCGTTTGACTTCGAAGCGCGGCTCGACTCATTGAGAAAACTCGCCAACGCCCGTGCAATAACACCCGAGGCACAGGCGCTGTTATTGGCAGCGCGCGAACGCGGAATCCCGGTGATACGCCTTGAAGACGATGGGCATTGCTTCGCGCTGGGGTGGGGCGTTCGCCAACAGCACTACCAGGGCTGGCCCCCCCTGCCCGATGGTTCGGCTGCATCACTCGCCGCCCTATTTTCCGGGAACAACGACGGCCGGATTCCTGTTGTGGCGGTAACCGGCACTAATGGCAAGACGACCACGACACGGCTCATTTCACATGTTCTTCGTTTCTGCGGGGCGCACACGGGCACGACAACGACGCAGGGCATTTATATCGACGGCCAATGTGTGGAAAGCGGAGATTGTTCAGGTTACTGGTCGGCGCGCAGGGTACTGAATGACCCAGTAGTGGAGGTGGCGACGCTTGAGATAGCGAGAGGTGGAATTCTGAAGCGCGGCCTCGCGTTCGACCGCTGCGACGTGGGCGTCGTGTTGAACGTCAGCAGCGACCACCTGGGACTCGATGGCATCGAGACACTGGACGACATGGCGCAGGTTAAAGGCCTGGTGGCACGTTGCGCCCGGGACGCTGCCATTCTGAACGCAGACGATCCCCTGTGTGTGGCGATGCGCGACACCCTTGCACCCGATTGCAAACCGGTATTTTTCGCCATGGACGCGCGCAATCAGGTGCTGCTCGACCATGTGCAGGGCGGTGGCGCCGGCGCCTTCCTCACCGACGACGGCTGGCTGGTCTGGTGTCACGCGGGTGAGTGTTCGCAGGTGGTAAAAGCAACGGATCTTCCGTTCACCCTGCAAGGCCATGCCCGTCACAACACCGCCAATGCACTGGCCGCGCTCGCTGCCTTGTGTTGCCTCGGCTACGAGACAGCCGCGATTGCGAGGTCTTTGACAAGTTTCGTCTCCAATGCGCAAAGCAACCCGTTACGCGGCAACCTGTTCGAGGTCGATGGCGTCAAACTTATCGTCGACTATGCGCACAACGTTGTCGCCTACCGTGCGCTGTGCGAGATGGCGCGGTCGATAAACCAGGGTGCTGCCAGGCTTCTGGGCGTGATCACCTCTCCGGGAGACCGTCGCCCCGAAGATCTGTACGCGACAGGCCAGGTATGCGGCCAGGGCTTCGATGAGTTCGTGGTTTACGAGCAACATCCGCGCGGTCGCGATGCAGGCACGATTACCCGGGAAATCCTCAGCGGCGCGCGCAGTGTGGCCCCCGACAAACCAATGCACGGCGAACCGCAGATTCGCCAGGCACTGTGGCGAGGCCTGACTATGGCAAGCCCCGGTGACGTACTCGTTTTCACCTGCGCGGGCACCTTCGAAGACCTTGTCGAAGGCGTCCGGCTCAAGAACCCAGCCGAGGCTGAACGAATTGCACATGAGGTGTTCCAATTACACAGTGCGCCCCATGATCGGAGGAATGATGAAAAAAGAGTCCAGTGATGCTGTGGACGTCCCGCGCAACGGTCACCTCGTGATCGTGGGCGGCCACGAGAATCGCAAGTGCGACATGGTCATTCTTGACCGCTTTGTTGCTCTGGCTGGCGGCCCGGCTTCGACCATTTTCGTACTCACCACCGCCAGCAGCAAGCACGAAGAAATGTGGGGCATTTACAAAAAGGCCTTCACCAGGCTGGGTGTGCGCCACCTGATGACAGCGAACATAAAAACCCGTGAGGATGCCGGCGACGAAGCGACAGCGGCCAGGGTGTTCGAAGCGGATGGCATCTTTATGACCGGTGGCGACCAGAAGCGGCTGATGGCGCTGATCGGTGGCACCCGCATCGACCATGCAATGCACCGCGCCTTGCGTGAGCGGGGCGCCTGCATCGGTGGCACCAGTGCCGGGGCGTCAGCCATGTCGGAGCACATGCTCTTCGACGGTAGCAAAGATCTGCTCCCGCAAAAGGGGTCGGTTCGCCTGGGCGCCGGGCTTGGTTTGGTGCGTCGGGTTATCATCGATCAGCATTTTTCAGAACGGCAACGGCTCGGCAGATTGTTGTCGGCTGTCGCGCAAAATCCCTACCTGCTCGGCGCCGGGATCGACGAAAACACCGCCTTGATCGTCAGACCTGGCCATGGTGTTGAGGTTATCGGCGATGGCGCCGTAACGCTCATTGATGGCCGCGAAATGCTGTCTAATTTCACCGAAGTGAAAAGCCGGGAGACGATCGAGCTCGCTGATGTGCGGCTACACCTGTTGCCCGCAGGCGTCGGCCATGATCTTGCGTCCTTCACGCACGCTGAAGACACAGCAGGGCATGTCGCGTCGCTTTCTCCGGGATTGGGCGAAGCCGTCGCCGCCGTCAGCTCATGGAGCGGTATGCATCGCGAGGCAGTAGAACGCAAGAAAATAGGTGAGCTGTCATGAAAGTGATCGAACGCCATGTTCTGAGGGGGCCGAACATTTACGCGGCCCGACCGGTATACCTCGCCGTGATCGACCTTGAAACGCTAGATGATGTGCCTTCCACGGCCATTCCCGGTTTCATCGAATCGCTCCTCGTGGCCGTGCCCACTTTGCATGAACACCGCTGCTCACCGGGTTACGTCGGTGGCTTCGTCGAGCGCTTGCGGGATGGGACCTACATGGCCCACATCGTCGAACACTTGTCGATTGAATTGCAGTGCCTGGCCGGGTTGCCGGTTGGCTTTGGCAAGGCGCGCATGGTAGCGGGCAGGCCAGGCTATTACCGCGTGATTTTTGCCTACCTGGACGAGCACGTCGCCGAGGCCGCCCTGAACCTTGCCATCGAACTTGTAACCGCACTCGCCGCTGGGAAGCCCGCCATGTTGGAAGCTGGCCTGACTCAGCTGCGACAACTCGCGCAAGCCGCCGCGGTCGGCCCCAGCACAGGTGCCATCATTGAAGCCGCTAAACAGCGAGGCATTCCGATATTAAGGCTTACCGAAAACGCCAGCCTGTTTCAGCTCGGTTGGGGCGTCAGGCAGCAACGCATCCAGGCGACAATGACCAGTAATACGAACCACATCGCTGTTGGTATTGCCAGCGACAAGGAATTGACCAAGCGCCTGTTGTGGGAAGCGGGACTTCCTGTTCCGCAAGGGCGGACCGTATTAACGCTCGAAGAAGCCCAGGCTGCACAGCGCGAGTACGGCTGTGTGGCGATCAAGCCGCTGTGTGGCAACCAGGGCCGGGGAGTGACGACCAGGGTGCTGGATGAACAAGCCGTCGGGGCGGCATTCAGCCACGCACGGCAGTTTGGGCGTCGCGTGATTGTGGAGAAACACATCGAAGGAAACGACTACCGCGTGCTTGTGATCGGCCACAAGGTGATTGCCGCATCACTCCGGGTACCACCAGAGGTCGTCGGCGACGGTACTTCGACGGTTCGCCAACTTGTAGCGGCGATTAACACCGACCCGAATCGCGGAGACGGCCACGAGAACGTGCTCACCAAGATCCGTCTCGACGAGACGGCGGTCATTGAACTGGCCCGGCAAGGGCTCGACGCAGACTCTGTCCCCTGTGCCGGGCAAGTTGTAAGAGTACGGGGCAACGCCAACCTCTCGACCGGCGGAACCGCTCAGGATGTGACCAGTGAGATCCACCCGGACACCGCGTTTGCCTGCGTGCGTGCCGCCCAAAAAATCGGTCTGGATGTGGCTGGCATAGACCTGGTGTGCCGTGACATCGCCTTACCGTTGCAGACTCAGGGCGGCGCTATCATCGAGATGAACGCGGCCCCCGGCATCCGCATGCATGAACACCCGAGTGGTGGAGAACGCAACCAGGTCGGCCGCGCGATTGTCGACTCTTTATTTCCGGCCGGTGACAACGGGCGAGTACCGATCATCGCGGTCACCGGCAGCAACGGAAAAACGACAACGACGCTGTCGATCGCACACGTCCTGCAGCGTCTCGGCTATGTGACCGGCGTTGCGACGACCGAAGGCATCACCATCGCCGGGCAGCGCATCAAAGCCGGTGATTGTTCCGGCTATTGGTCGGCGCACACCGTACTAACGTCACCGGAAGTGGAGTTTGCGGTACTGGAGACGGCCCGTGGCGGCATGCTAAAGCGCGGACTCGGCTTCGATAAATGCGATGTCGGCATCGTCCTGAACGTACAGAACGACCACCTCGGCCAGGATGGCATTGAAACGCTACAAGCCCTGGCGCGAGTGAAAGGGCTCATCGTGGCGACCGCTCGCAAGGCCGTGGTGCTCAACGTCGATGACGCCCACTGCGTTGAAATGGCGCGCAGAGCGCCGCCGCGCACTGAAGTCATTTATTTTGGATTCGACGTTACTCATCCTGTTTTGGTAGAGCATCTTGCGTGCAAAGGGCGGGCGGTTTATTCGCACAATGCCATGCTGATGTGGGCCGATGGCGATAACCACCAGCCGTTGACCACTATCGCTCATCTGCCCAACACGCTCAACGGACGCGCCCGACACAATGTTGTTAATGCCATGGCGTCCTTCGCGGCTTTGTTGGCACTGGCCGTGCCGAGAGAACGTATTGCCGCCGCGCTCGCGAGCTTCATCCCAAGCGAAAGCCAGACTCCACTGCGTCTTAATCTCTACCGCACCGGCGGCGTCACGCTAATGGTGGACTATGCGCACAATGTGGCCGCCTACGAAGCCATTATCACCACCGGACGACAATTGACACAGGGCCGCCTTATCGGCGTCGTTTCTGCGCCCAGCGACCGGCGTAAGACCGACCTGATCGCCATCGGTCAGCTGTGCGGCGCGGGCTTCGATGAACTGGTGATTTATGAAATGGATGACCTGCGCCACAAACGACCCGGAGAAACCGCTGAGCAGATCGCCCGCGGCGCGCTCGCTGCCCAGCAAACAGGCGCACATGCGGCGAACGGGCGGCCGTGGGTTCATACCCATCTGGACATTCGTGCGGCGATACGCGAAGCCTTCGGCAAGGCGGAGCCCGGCGATCTCATCATCATTGGGTGCGCCAGTCATGTATCGGAGCTGCGGGAGGCGCTCGGGAACGTCGAGTTGACGACCGTTGATGCGTCGATTCTGGAGTGTTCTGTCATTGAAAACCTTGTCTGGGGGACCAGGCTTATTCCACCGGTGCTAAATGACTACGCAGCCAACTGAGTCAGGCTAATGTCAGACGCTGCGACCGACCCAATTAAGTCGTTGGTTTTTGGGCACGGTTCAGGGCATCTCTGAACGAAAAGTGGCCGAACTGGCGCTAGCGGTGGCTAAGGGGTCCGGCCAGGCTGCGTCCTCACGTTTGCTAGCGCACAGACCCCTCGCTGATAGCTTGAAATAATCAGGTGGAATTAGCGGCATGGACACCGTTGATTCCAGAGTCTATAGCGTGCATTTGAGTGAATGCCGAGGAGAGTGAAATGGAGCCATCAAATAGAGATAACGATCGCCGCAGCTCGAGCAGGAAGCCCGCCAGTGGTAGCAACGAAACGCTGAAGCAGAACATTGAAGAAGAAGCCCGCAAAGCGAGGCAAGAAGCAGGCGCCGAAGCGCGCGAAAAGGCCCGGGAAGGCCAGCACCGAATAGCGGACGAGGCAGGTGCCGTGTCGGATGCGCTCGATGCAGTGGCATCACAACTGGACGATAACGACCGCGAAGGCCTGGCGCGCTATGCTCGCGAGATGAGCCGTAACCTTGCCAATGTTGCCGGAAAGATCGAAGACCGCAGCGTCGACCAGTTGGCGAATGATGCCAAGCGTCTGGCCCGGAACAACCCCGCCCTGTTCATGCTTGGCAGCATTGCCATCGGCTTTGGTCTGTCGAGGTTCTTCAAGGCGAGTGCGGAGCACGACGATGACAACTCGTTGACTGGCACGCCCAATCAACAGGGCGAACGTGAGATGCCAATTGCGAACACCTCATCGCCGGACCCGCAAACCCGTGACGGGAGGGACATGCTATGAATAAGAAACAGGAACACGGAACCGATGCGGCTACACCGGAACATGCGGCTCACCGCGAACAGGGTGGGCATTCAATTTCCGAGCTGATTCGCGACCTCGCGACTGACCTATCCACGTTGCTGCGCAAGGAGATCGCGCTGGCAAAATCTGAAGTCGGGGAATCCGTCTCCGAAGCGAAAACGTCGATCGGCGCGCTTGCAACCGGAGTTGCCACCGCCATGGCGGGGTTAGTAGTTCTGCTCATGAGCGCGGTGTACGGGCTCAGCAATGTCGTCGAACCGTGGCTTGCGGCGCTGATCGTCGGCGCAGCAGCGCTCCTGGTCGGCTATATGATGGTCGCCTCGGCCAAGAAAAAAATGAGCGCGCAATCGATCGTGCCGGATCGGACAATGGATTCCATGAAGAAAGACACAGAGACTGTGAAGAGGGCAACCCAATGAACACAGGTACCGATTCCCGCCGCGCTAACACTCGCCGCGACCACGATAAAGATGACAGAACAAAAAGCCCGGAACAACTGGAACGCGAAGTCGACGAAGCGCGCGCCAGCCTCAGCAGAACGGCGAGGGATCTGTCCGACCGGTTTTCGCCCGGTGAACTGATGGACCAGGCACTCGGCATGGCCCGCGAGCACGGTGGTGAGTTCGGCCGCAACTTGGGCAACCAGGTTAAAAATAACCCGTTGCCACTGATACTCACCAGCGTCGGCATCTCGTGGATGATGATGTCGTCCGGTCGCAAACAGGGCGGCAGTGTGAAGAACGCCCTTGGCGATGCCGCAACGAAGACGCATGACAAGGCGGCCGCCATGGGCGATCGCTTGCACGATGCAACCGCCAGCACGAATGAATACGGGCAACATGCCCGTGATAGCCTCGCGCAGTTCTATCGCGAACAACCGCTGCTGGCGGGCAGCATAGGTATCGCGATTGGCGCCGCGCTGGGTGCATTGGTACCGTCGACCGATATCGAAGACGAAATGTTCGGCGAAGCCAGCGATCAAAGCGTCGATGCTGCGAAGTCAAAAGCCGCCGATAAATACGACGAGGTCCGCGATTCGGTGGGGTCGTAATAGGCCGACACCGTAGCGACCGCATTGGTTGCCTCATTGGTTCTGCTACGGTTAGACGCGAATCTGAATCGGTAGTACATGCACATCCCCGCCCCGGCCAAGGAGCTGGCCAGGGTGGTGGGGCGGATCCTGGCCTTCTCCTGCTATTGCAATATGTTCGGACGCCCACTTCGTTGGGTGTCCTATTGGCCCTCTGTTTGTCATTCATCCTGCCGTTCATAGTACACTGCCGCACTGTGTCGAATGGCTTGCATAGAGAAACGAATGTCAACGGAAACCTCAGCGGAAACCAATGCCACCAGCAAAGCTCCCTGGAACACCACCCTGGCGGGCTGGTTACTGCTGTGGGTGGTTATTGCTGCTGTATTGGCGGTGATTTTACCGGGGTTTCCAGCGGCCCTTGCCGGTGGCTTGATCTGGCTGGTGGCTGTGTTGCTCAAGGGCGGTGGCATCAAAGGGGCTCAACGCATCCAGGTGATCGTTATGTTCAGTGTCGGCAGCCTGGGCTTGCTGGCTGGGTTACTGAACGGTGCCGATAGCCGCCATTTGCTACGCGCACTCGAGGCAAACCAGATGGTCATCGCCATGCTTATCGGTGTGAGCTTTCTGCGATTGGTGACCACTGGTGAACTCAACACCCGTGACTCTCTGCCAACGGGACGCAAAGCATTGCTGAGCACCCTGGCCGGGCCGCATCTGTTTGGCTCGGTGATCAACATGTCGGCTTTGTTTATTGTTGGTGACCGGCTCAGTCAGCAGCAGCCGTTGTCTACACTGCAAGCGCTGATCATGAGCCGGGCTTTTAGCCTGTGCGCGCACTGGTCGCCGTTTTTTGCGGCCATGGGTGTGGCTCTGATTAATGCGCCCGGTGCACAATTGACCACGCTTTCCAGCGTGGGTGTGCCGTTGTCGTTGCTGATGCTGGGGTACACCTATTGGGAGTTGCGCCGTGCGCCGGAGGCAAATCAACTGACCGGTTTTCCACTCAACCCTGGCTCACTCTGGTTACCGTTGCTGCTGGCCGTGCTGGTGATGGTGAGTCACCAGATATGGCCCGAGGTGCCGGTACTGACGCTGGTTACGCTAATTGCCGTGCTCGTCGCGTTCACCTGGTCTGTGTTGCGCGAAGGCCTACCTGGAGTTTATAAAAGCATCCAGCACGTTCAAACGGCACTGCCGCGCCAGGGCAATGAAGTCATGCTGTTTCTCGGCGCCGCGGTGCTCGGTGCCGGTGTGGCCGCCTTGCTGGATTCGTTCGATATTCAACTGGCCTTCGCAACCTTCGGTGCCAACCAGGCTTTTGTGGTGTTGTTGATTATGGTCACCCTGGCCATGGTCGGTATGCACCCGGTGACGTCTGTTACTTTGGTCGGCAGCTTGCTGGCACCGGTGGTAGATGACGCTAACCTGCTCGCCCTGGTTTTTTTAATGACCTGGGCCTTTGGTGCGGGTATATCGCCTTTTTCTGGCTTGCAACTGAGTTTGCTTTCGCGATATCAGATTGCTGCCATGGCAATGCTGCGTCGAAACTGGCGATACGCTCTGGTGTTGTTGGCGGCAGACTACCTGGCCTTGCTGGTGTATGGCTGGGTTTCGCAATGAAGCGGTGGGTCAGGCATGAATGACGATTTGGACTGAACGGCTGAAAATAGTGGAGAGTCGCATGGACTGGACAACGATCGATTTGAGTGAGAAACCTGCTCTGCACGATGCCGCCGCAAGACTGCTGATGGACGCCTTCCTGGCCAAAGGCAATACAGCATGGCCAACCCTTGAACGGGCACGGCAAACGCTGGATGAGTGCACCGGAGCCCCCAATCTCTGTCTGGGTTTGCTAAGCAATGGGACGCTAACCGGATGGGGAGGGCTAAGACCAATGTACGACAAAACCTGGGAGCTACACCCCCTGGTTGTAGCGCCTGCGCAGCAGGGGCAGGGGGTCGGCAGTGCCCTGATGCAAGCTCTGGAGCAACGCGCCAAAGCCCTGGGGTTGATTGGTATCGTACTGGGCTCGGATGACGAACTGTTTGAAACCAGCTTGTCGCAAGTGAACATCACAGGCAGTAATGCCCTGGTTGAAATGCAACGGCTAACGAACCTGAAGCGACACCCTTTTGAATTTTACCAACGGTGCGGTTACAGCGTTGTTGGCATGGTTCCCAATGCCAATGGCAAGAACAAACCCGATATCCTGATGTGGAAAGATCTGACGGTAGCGTGACCAGTCGCCCTTAGTCATGCCTGACAGAAACAGCCTACAGATCTTCTGTATAAAGATGCCAATGATGTTCTATGGGCGCCTTGACGGTAAAATCCTGAAAGCCCAGAGACGCGTACAGCGATTTGGCAACGGTGTTGTCGTCTTCCACTTCCAGCGTAACCTTGGCCACATTCGATGCTTTGGCTTTTGCCAATACCCAAGTGAGCAATTGCCTGCCTGCGCCCAAGCCCCGGGCCGACCGTGAGACCATCACGTCGTGCAGGTTCCACACCTGTTTGGAGCGGTAAGTGGAGTAGGTTTCGAAACACACGCAAAAGGCAATGGGTTTGCCGTCGTCGAAGGCCATGAACCCTCTGAAATAGGGCAGCTCCGAGAGCTCCTCGGCAATGGTGGGGCTCATGTTGGGTTTCACTTCAGCCGCATATTCTCTAAAGAGTGCTGTTAGCAGGCTGATGTCGTGTTTCGATGTTCGGTCGATCTCTCGCAATTCCATGACAATCCCCAGTGCGTATTCAATATCAGCAACACCTTAACCCAATATCGAGCCAAACCGAACGACCCACCTTCACAGTGATTCGCGCATAATGGCCTCTATTGACTCGGTTGGCAGAACCACCGGGTTGGCTTTCATTGAAGATGAGCTGGCGGCTGTGTGGGCTGTTTGGGTGATGTGTTCCTCGGTTACGCCCAGCGCAGCAAGGCCGGGCAAGCCGTTGTCGGCAATCCATTGGCGGAAAACGGGTAATGCCTGGTCGGGAGAGGTTTCGAACACCTCGGCTATCCAACCGATCACCCTGTCGAGTCGGGCCCGTGTTTCCGCGTTCCCCACAGTGTTTCGGTTAGCGGCAATGCCCGCTGGTAACAGCGCACCGCAAATGGCGCCGTGGGGTGCTCCGCACAGCCCACCCAGCGGGCCGGCAATGCCGTGAACCACGCCCAACCCCGAGTTGGCAAGCGCAAGCCCGCCGAACAGACTCACCTGGGCCAGGTCGTCACGCGCTTCTTCAGACTCGGCCTTCATCAGTTGCCGAAGCGCTCGCAGGCCCTTGGGAATGGCCTCCACACACAGCAGGTCGGTGAATACCGTCGAGCGTGATGATACATAGGGCTCAATGACCTGGGTAATGGCATCCAGGCCCGAATGAAGCGTAACGAGGCGAGGGCATTGGTCGGTGAGCGCGGGGTCGATCAGCGCCAGGTCGGGCAATAACTGCGCATCTCTCAGGCTGACCTTACGTTGAGCGTCGGGTACATCAATGACCGCGTTACGGGTCACTTCCGCCCCTGTGCCTGAGGTGGTGGGTACCAGAATCAACGGCAAACGCCGTGCAGACAACGGCAGCCCTTGCCCGACCACTTCCAGGTGGCTTATCAGATCGGTGTCACTCGGCAGCATGGCCGCCAGCACCTTGGCTGAATCCATCACCGAGCCACCGCCTATGCCCAGCACCACCTCGATACCGAGTGATTTGCCTTCGTTTACCGCGGCGATCAGTGTTTGCAAATCCGGCTCTTTGCCGATGGAAAGCGTCTGCACGACCTCAAGGTCGGTGAGTGATTGAAAGACACTCTCAAGCCTGGCCGGGCTTCGGCCGTGCACAATGAGTGTGCGAGTGCCCAGCTTTTTAGCGCGATGATTAAGCTGAGCAACCTGACCCCGACCGAACATGATCTCCTGTGGGGTGAGTAAGTTGAAGGCGTTTTTCATTCAGGGCACCGGGTGGGTGTGTTTGGGGTTTAAACCAGGGAAACTAGTTGTAGGGTACCCGTTAGGCACCCTTTTCATAATGGTAACAGCATAGACCAGCCGATTACTTTGCCAGACCATGATCGACCTCGCCACCCCGGCTGTTGATGGTGACCTCGATCAGCTCGATGTCATCGCCGGCGGCCTCCACATCGCGAACTCGCGATCTGGGCGCGGACGGTGAACCATTGTTGGGGCATGATGTGAACGTCTCCATTGGGTGGATGGAGATATCATGCGGGGGTAATGGGGTTGGTGCCTGTGGTGGGCTATTGTCACAACGATTGTAAGCCGATCTTTGTGGTTACTTTACTGGACACGCTAATCTGATCCAGGTAATTATCGGCCTGATCAACCCCCCATTCTTTGCAGGTATATATCCAGATTCCGGTGAGATCAGATTCCGCCTTCGGCGTGACGGTTAGCCTAAGCACTAATTCGACACCTTCATTCGTTTACGGCCAGCCGCTTTGATAGCCGATATGTCGAGTGGCTCAGGCTTCCCACTTGACTCACCCTCAGCGAGAGCCTGCCTCAGCGTGGCAAGACGTTCCTTGGCCTGCTGGTCTCTTCGGATGAGATCGCGGATATACTCGCTATCATTGCCAAAGTGACCGCTTTCAATCTGGCCTTTCACCCAGTCGTTTTGCTGTTCAGTCAGCGTTATGGTCTTCCGGTGCATATTCATAGCTGGTGCTCCTAACGCAGCAGGTGTATGACAATATCATATTACTAGCTTGCTCCGGATCAACTCCCTATTTTTTGTAGCCAGACACTCAAGGTAATGCTTGATTTCAGTATCAAATGAAGCGGGCCGTCAGCGAGACGAGCTGGACACCCAGCTCTGTATTAATTAATCAAAACTATCGATATTAAAGTTATGATAGCTTTATGATGTGAGTGTCACGATAGTTCGTGCGCTATTCTGTCATTTCACCAGCTTGTTAGCTTTTTTTGCTTTCTATTGCGAGACTTTAAAATCGTTCAGCCAGATTTTCGATATCACTCACTGCGGTGGATGTCCCGCTTAGTCCGGTGTTTTGGTGGCCTACATTGGCTACTTGGTTTGGGAAAAATGGTCAATTTCATAAGAAGCGACAGTGGCCCACAGTAGTCAACCCCGATCCTCCAAAAATCAGACTGTCATTAATCAAGACATGGATTATTCATGAATACCTTACTTACAACCGAAGAAGTACTTGAGCTGGTAAACACCGAGTACTCATCGCTGGGAAAAGCCCACAATTGCAAGTTCCTGGGGCGGGGTTGTAACGACCACTATCTCATCGGAATTGGTTGCATGTGGTATGTTTTTCGAGTGTACATGAACCACAAATACTACATAGAGAATCCAGACGCTTTCCAGTTTGAGCTTGATCTACTCGATCACCTTTGTGGTGCAGGCATACCGGTCTCTCCTGCAAAAAGAAGAGATAATAATGAACTGCTTGGGTGGACAAGTACAACTTCGGGCGATAGAGCATTTGCACTGTTCACTTATGCAAAAGGTTGCGTGCTCAATCGAAGAACGACCACCCCTGAGCGATTCTTCCTTTTGGGCAAAACAACTGCAGAGTTCCACCTGGCGGCCAATGATTTTCAGTCAAAGCACAGTCGCTATCATCTGAACAGAAAGTATTTGGTCGATGAACCTCTGAAGATAATCGCTCAACAGAGCGACAAAGCTTTAAGAACAATATCAGAACATGAAGTCGGAGCAATAGAAAAGACCATCTCTTCCATTCAACCCATAGAAGAACTGATTGACACCGTCTCATCACTTGATGTTTCCGGTGATGAGTACGGCATTATTCACGGCGACTTACATCCCGGCAATGTTCACTTTTATAAGGACCAAATCGCCCTATTCGATTTTGACCATTGTGCCTATGGCTGGCGTGCGTATGAGCTGGCAGTGACAGATTATATGAACGAATGGCAAAAGACAGAACTTTTGAGAGGCTACGAATCAGTACGCCCATTAAGCAAAGGTGAGCGAGATTGCATAACAGTTTTCGCGAAACTGAGACGATTATGGAACGTCGGTGACGCTTTGGCGATTGATCTAATACGAGATGAACCAAGCTCGTGAATACTGATTTGTTACCCACGTAGTATATCATCCAGCAGCTCTGACGACTCCTCTGGATGGACACCCAATGTAATGCTTGATCCTGAATCTGTCATCCAGTATTTTATACAGTACTAAATGAAGCGGGCCGTCGGGGTAAGACACAATGCCACGTCCAAGGAAAAGCCAGATCGCCCTGGAGGCGACACGCTACTATCACTGCACCTCCCGGTGTGTGCGACGCGCGTTCTTGTGTGGGCGTGATGAGCATTCCGGTAACGACTACGAACATCGGCGCGGTTGGATTGAACATCGTATGCGGGAATTGGCAGAGGTATACGCACTCGATATCTGCGCCTATGCCGTCATGTCCAACCACTACCATATCGTTCTGCACATCAACACTGAGAAGGCAAAAGGCTGGACGGATACCGAAGTGATTGAGCATTGGCACAGACTGTTGTTAATGGCCATTTAAAATAACCCACTACTGGCCATTAATTTTGACCCACCCC
>NZ_JBBECH010000072.1:0-79463 GCF_040881935.1 Saccharospirillum sp.
CAGTGGCCCGGCGATTGTGGTAACGGCGGTTATTGCCTTCGCTATTCTGTTGACGGTCAGTCAAATCAGGCAGCGCCTGACCATCAAGTAACTCGAGTATTGAAGTTCGCTAAGGTGACGAGCAGCGGCTGCCGGGGTTACTCCTGTGGGGTAGTCCGCAGCATGGATGCTGCGGTCTAGGCTCCATGGATGGATCTACGCCGACCCCACAGGGGTAACCCTGGTAGCCGATGCGGGCCAATGCCACAAGCGCGGGGGTACTCGTCAGATGCCCATGCTGGCCAGTGATTCCAGAATGTTTCTGGCCATGGCGGCACTGCGCGGATGGTCTACACTCAGGTCCTCGATCAGCATTTCCATTGATTCCCGCAGGCTGGGCTCTTCCGGGTCCGGCTCATCAGCGTTATGGATGTGATACTCGACCTTGGCCAGTAGTTCCTGTTGCTGCGGACTGACCTCGCCTTCATCCAGAGTCGCTCGTAACCGCTCCAGTAAGGCTCGCAGATGGTCTTTTGGCATGATGGGACCCTTGTGTCTCAATGAATGGTACAAATCTGTCGTCACCGGTAATCCTGGTCGGCAAGACCAGTCACTGCCCGGATACACTCACTATAGCAGAGCCAGTTCACATTGCGGGTAAATGCCTGCACATCCGGGCTTGACATTCCCCCGGCTGAAAGGTCAAAACTAGCCTGCATTTTCGAGTCACAGGAGGGCTACAGAATGCTGATCAAAGACGCAGCGGCGGCGTCCGGTTTGCCGGCAAAAACAATTCGTTATTACGAAAGTCTGGGTCTGGTCCAATCCCGGCGTGCCGACAATGGTTACCGGCAATACGGTACCCGGGACGTCGAACGGATGCAGTTTCTGGCTCGATCAAGAACGCTCGGATTTTCGCTGGAGGAATGCCGGTTTTTGCTCGAACTGTACGATGACCCGGGCAGAGCCAGTGCTGCGGTTAACGAACTGGCCAGGCGGCACCTGAATGAGCTGGACGATAAAATACGGGAATTGAATGCCATGAAGCATACGCTGACTGGCCTGGTATCCCGTTGCCCGGGCAACCAGTCACCCGATTGCGCCATTCTGGACTCTTTGGCTCACGGGTAAAATGGAGCAATAATCTGACGATCAGGCTTTGACTTATTCCGCGATAGCGATAGGCTTAACGCTGTCTAAAAGCCTGAAGGAACCCTCTATATGCTGGATTGGATCACTAATTTCTGGGTAGAAAACTCCCCCTTTATTCTCAGTGTCGGCTACAACCTGTTGTTGGTTATTGCCGTTTTCATCGTTGCCAGTATTGTCTCCAATACCGTTAAGAAATCGATTCGCAACAGTGGAAAACGCATCAAAAGAATGGATCCGACACTGATACCCCTGTTTGCCGGTATCGCCGGCTATGCGGTCTACATCGTCGCCGTTGTTATTGTGCTGGATATTTTCGGCGTCAATACCAATTCCATTGTCGCCCTGCTGGGTGCTGCTGGCCTGGCCATTGGTCTGGCACTCAAAGACACTCTGAGCAACATCGCTTCCGGTATTATGATGCTGATTCTGCGTCCGTTCCGGGTGGCCGACTACATAACCTTTGATGGAACCGGCGGTACCGTTGAGGAGATCAGCCTTTTCACCACCATTCTCAAGACGCCGGATGGCCAGTATATTTCCGCTCCGAACAGTAATGTCTGGGCCGCTACCATTCAGAACTCCACACGCAATGGCACCCGCCGCATGGATGTTGTCGTCGGTGTCGCTTACGACGATGACCTCGATGCCGGTTTTCGTGCCCTGCAGAAGCTGATTGATGATGAGCCCCGCTTCCTGAAAGACCCTACACCACAGCTCATGGTGCAATCGCTGGGCGACAGTTCTGTAAACCTGCAGATTCGCGCCTGGGCCACGGTCGATGATTACTGGACCATCTGGTGGGAAATGCAGAAGAAGGTAAAAGTGGCGGTAGAGGCGGCCGGGCTCAGCATTCCTTTTCCACAGCAGGATGTGCATCACTACAACGTGGGCAATATGCCAGCACAACCGACCAACGCGCTCCAACAAAAACCGGGGTAGTTTAAAAAAGCCGGGCTTGCCCCGGTTTTTTACAGGAAACGTAGCCGACGCAGTATCAGAAATTCTATTACAGCAACCACACCCAATCCGATGCAGGTGTACCAGAACGCCATACCATCATCCACACCAGGCATGCCACCCACATTGATACCAAACAGACCCGTCAGAAAACCAAGGGGTAAAAAGATACCGGCAATCACAGACAACCAATATGCATTACGACTCATTCGCTCAGCCACGATCTGCTGCTGTTCATCCCGCACCAGTTGAATTTGCTGCAACAGCATTTCAATGGTTTCCAGCATGCGCAACGTCACGTCTCTCTGGTTGGCCAGTAACAGTAGATCCCGGTCCGACAGCCACTCACCCGCTTCGCTGGCCAACCGGTCCAGCGCGCCCATCTGCGGCCTGATAAACCGGTTCAGGCGCAACAGTCGTTTGTGAAAATGAGTCAGGTCCGACAAATACTGTTGCGGATTGACGCTACTATCCCGACTTTCGAGGGTTTCCAGCTCACGTTCCGACGCCTCCAGC
This sequence comes from Saccharospirillum sp., assembly GCF_040881935.1. NCBI lineage: Bacteria > Pseudomonadati > Pseudomonadota > Gammaproteobacteria > Oceanospirillales > Saccharospirillaceae > Saccharospirillum > Saccharospirillum sp. Next base: position 2,605 of record NZ_JBBECH010000072.1, read on the forward strand.
AGCTCCCCAATACGATCGTTTAATGCCTCAATGATTGTCACCAGCAAGGCACTAACCGACGCCGGCCCCTGTTTCTGCTCAAGCCGCTCACGCACACTGGCAATGGCCTTGAACGAGCGTTTGCGCAAGGTGATCAACCCATCTTTGTACCAGAGCATGCGCAGGCTAAGCATATCATCGGGCTCGGCCCCCGGCGTCAGATTGACGCCTCGCAAAATCAACAGAAACCCATCACCAACGGGTTCGAACCGGGGCCGGGTATCTTCCGCCAACAATGCCTGGCGCAATCCCCGGTTAATCTCCAGGTCAGCCAACCAACCGGGCAAACCGGGGTCATCGCGCTGACAATGCACCCAACGCTGATCCACATCATCAGGTGCGCCTGTCTGTGATTCGGGAGGCTGCAGATCAAACCGCCAGTGATCAATTACAAAGGAGTGATCTGAGGTGTTATTAGCCATATCGATACCCTGGTTGCTTTATAACTCCAAATTTAATGCAACGCATCGCCCTTGGCATCTACGTCCAATTCGGGTTCATCGAGAAACAGTACGTCCAGTGCTGTCGCGTGTTCAAGCACATTCATGGTGCTCTCGGTCACAGCACTGAGAAAGGCGTTGAAATACCCCGGTGACAGCTCAGTAGCGATCAGAATGCCGCTAATCACCAGGCGGGGAATCTCGTCATCGTGCAGGTTGAGCGTTACCTTCACCAGCGGATGCTCGAAATTTACCAGGTTCAGACTGCCGTGCAGGGGCAGTACTGCGGAGGGACGTATCGGCAACTCGGTAGAGATGATGATCATAAGATCGTCCAGGAATACCCGGCTTTCCAGTACACCCAACTGCTCTTCCAGATCCGTCAGATGAATGCCATCGCAATTCGGGCACAGATAATGCCGGACCGACAGATCCTTTAACCAGTTTTCCAGATGATCTCGCGTGAAATCTGACATACAGGGGTCGCCTTTCAGGGGTCGGTCAAAAACGGACTGGCATTGTACGGTCATTTTGCCCCGGTCTCCACCGGGTTCATAACAACGGCGCTTTGCCCTACCTGGGCTGATTCTTATGCTTTATATAGTCCGTCGCCGTCGCTGCATTCTTGCCGTACACCCCCTGTGGCTGGCTGGCATTCTAGTCGGTGCCGGGCTGCCGTTTTTCCTGCTCTGGCGCTTTGCTGGTACTCTACGGGATCATCAGTGGCGCAGGGGTGGGTCTCAGCACTGTCTCGACTCAGGAATGGCTGCTGCAACTCGCCGTTCAGGGCATTGCCGTCGGTTTGGGCGCGGGTTTTCTTTATGGCTACGCGATCCGGGCACTGGGTGCTGAAATAACCTCGGCGATCGGCTCGCTCACCCCGGTCTGCGCGACAGTGCTGGCAGCGGTATTTTTGCAGGAAAGCGTCGAACTGTTCACGCTGTTGGGGTTATCCTTGGTGACCCTGGGCGTAATTGCCGCCAGCGGGCTGATCTGTACCCGGTAACTGCCCTGCCCCAATTCAGCCACGATATCCTTTTCACCAGCGGAGTGTCCGAATGTTTGAACGTCTCAATGCCCCGAAACAAGATCCGATTCTGGGGCTAACCCTGGCCATCCAGGCCGATCAGCGCAGCGATAAAATCGATCTCGGCATCGGGGTGTATCGCAATGCCGACGGGGAAACACCGATCATGGCTGCCGTCAGGCAGGCGCAACGGGAACAGGCTGAAACCCAGACCACCAAAAGCTACATCGGCCTGGCCGGTAATGAGACGTTCAATACGGCGCTGATTGATTTGCTGCTCGGTGGCACGGCGGCACACACCCGGGCTGCTGGCATTCAAACACCAGGCGCCAGCGGTGCGTTGCGCATGCTGGCTGAGCTGATTAAAACAGCCAGACCCGACGCCACCGTCTGGATCAGCAACCCCAGCTACGTGAACCACCGGCCGGTGATGGCAGCTGCGGGCCTCAACGTCGCCGAATACCCTTATTTTGATGTCGCCACCAAGCAAGTTGATGAAGCGGCTATGCTCGATCAGATCGCGACGTTTGGCGAACAGGACGTACTGCTGCTGCACGGCTGCTGTCACAACCCGACCGGTGCCGATATTTCCATGGACGCCTGGCAACGCATCGCTGAGCTGGCCGAACAACGGGGCTTTCTGCCGTTTGTTGATATTGCCTATCAGGGCTTTGGTGACGGCTTAATGGAAGATGCGGCGGGTTTGCGATTGCTGGCCGACCGTCTGCCGGAGCTGATCATCGCCACCTCTTGCTCCAAAAACTTCGGTCTGTACCGCGAGCGTACCGGTGCGGCTATCGTCGTTGGCCACTCGCTGGAGGAAAGCCTGAAAGCCAAAGGTCGGATTCTGGAAGTTGCCCGTGGCAGCTACACCATGCCACCGGATCACGGCGCTGCACTGGTCGCGGCTATTCTGGGACGAGACGATCTGAAAGCCCTGTGGATGGAAGAGCTGATGGTGATGAACCAGCGCATCAACAGCCTGCGCTCCGAACTGGTTCGTCAATTCCGCGAGATCAGCGGCAGCGACCGTTTCGATTATTTCGGTCAGCACCGTGGCATGTTTTCGGTAACCGGCCTGGGCAACGAACAAATCGATGCATTGCGAGTCGATCATGGCATTTATATGGTGGGCGGAGGCCGGATGAACGTTGCCGGTCTCGCAGAACGCGATATTCCCCGCCTGGCCGAGTGCTTTCTTACCGTTGGCGCCTGAGCCGCTCGAATCTGTCGTGTGCGGTGTACTTCCACGCCGCGCACGGGCATAGTCTAGGTTCGATCCATCCCTGATGCCCTCTATGGTCTGCTTCAGGAACCGGACAAACGCGATCTACTGCACTAAAACATGGCGCCTATGACCCCCACTCTGCTTCCGACCCTCCTGAAACGCTGGTTTCTACCTGCCCTGCTGGTAGCGTGCATTCCCTTTTTTTTCTACAGCGCAGGCCTGGGGATCGACTCCGAGCTTGAGCGCACCCTGCTTAATTTTGGCCACATCGTTTTTTTCGCACTGGCGATCATTGCACTGCGCAACAAGCTGGACATGCGTACCTGGCCACACTGGCTCGCGATCAGCATTGCCGTATTTCTGGTCAGCATCATTATCGAATACGCGCAGCACAATACGGGGCGAACTCGAAGCTGGGAGGATGTCGAGCGTAACCTGATTGGTGCCTGGCTTGCGTTGTTCTGGCTGAACCCGCCCAGCGCCCAAATCTGGACTGGTCGTCTGATCGCTACGGGTCTCTTCGTCAGTCAACTGGTAATGGTCAGCCAGGCCAGCCTGACCGAGTACAGGTTACAGAATACCCTGCCGATGTTGTCCGATTTCGAAAACGACTATGAACTGGACTGGTGGCAAGGCGATGTCGCTCTAACTGAGGAACGCGCCTGGCATGGCGAGCACAGCATGGTCATCCGCCTGAGCACCCGCACCTACTCGGGAGCCCGGATGGTTCGGTTACCCAATGACTGGACTGGTTTCACCTCCCTGCATTTTGAAGTGTATAACCCAAGTCTTTTGCCGATGCCATTGACGCTGCGCATTAACGATAAGGCTCATGAGCAATCCTTGTTGTACCAGGATCGGTTCAACAACACCTTTATTATTGAATACGGCTGGAATCTGATCGAATTCTCACTGGACGACGTTCGCAACGCCCCATCGGGCCGAAACATGGACATGAGCAACATCAGCCACCTGGAGCTCTTTGCGTTCGAGCTTGAAAACCCCCGGGAAATTACCGTTGATTACCTTCGGTTAAAATAATCGATCTCTGGCTCCCTAAGTTTCACTGGAAATAAGTGCACGCCGGTCTTGCCAGAACGCCTGGCATACCTGAATGAAATCCCGGGTGACTGGGCTCAACTCCCGGTCCAAACGGTAAAACACCCCGACCTGACGTTCGATGCTGGCAAAATCGAATTCCAGCAAGGGCCGGAAATGCTGAATCTGGGGCAACTGGCGCGCCACTTCTGTGCTGATGTACCCCACGGCCAGTCCCTGATCAATCAGATTCAAACGCACGTTCAGACTGCTGATCTGCCAGATCATCTGAAAGCGATCACGCAGCTTTTCCTGATAGGGGCGTTGATCAGGCTCATCCAGTGAGGACACCACCAGGGGAATGCGCCGCAGGTCGGCCAGCGTCAGGGCGCCACTGTGAATTGGCTTGCTGGGGTTGATCATTAGCAGGCGTTTTTCCCGGTAGAGAGGCACCCGCTCAAACCGGTCCATCCGGGTCTGAAAGGGTCCCAGGCCAAGCTCAACTTCACCACTGATTACCGATTGCACGATGGTCCGCGAGGGCTGCTCGATAATGCGCAAACGCGCCTCAGGCCAGCGCCGGTTAAACACCGAAATCAGTTCTGCCCCGGCAAAACGGTTATTGGTGCTGTCGATGGCCACGCTCAGGCGCTGGTCCAGCCCGCGGGACAGACGGTTCAGATCGCTGAACACTTGCTGTTCCTGCTGACGCTGATCATCCGCATAACGGTACAATCGCCGGCCCGCCGGGGTTAGCCGAACCGGCCGCTCGCGAATCAGCAGTGGCACGCCCAGCTTGGTCTCCAGCTGCTTTACCGACTGGCTGACCGCCGATTGAGTCAGGTGCAAATCAGCGGCTGCCGATCGGAAACCACCGGTTCTCGCCACGCTCAAAAAGATACGCAGTTCACTGTTTTCGAAGCGCATGATCAGCTCTACTTATCATAACTTAAAAAAGTTTAATTAGATTAACCAAAAGTGCCCGCGTTTAATAGCGGCCTTTAACGGCATCGAAGGTGATTATATGACAACCGACATCAATTCAGGGCTCGAAGGCGTCATCGTCGGCGCGACGCGTCTGTCCAATGTTGAAGGCGACATCGGCCGTCTGACTTACCGCGGTGAAGCCATTGAAGAGCTGGTCAAGCAGCCGTTCGCGGGCGTTGCCTATTGGCTGATGACGGGTGAGCACCCCACCGCAGACCAGGTTCGCACACTGGATCTTTGGCTGGCGGCCGAGTCTGAACTCACCGCGACCGAACTGCGCCTGCTTGAGCAGTTGCCGCGCACTCTGCACCCTATGGCTGTGCTGCAATCCGTTGCACCAGTCGCCAACCTGACTCCCAACCAGGCAGCTCCTGAGTTTGTAACTGAACAGTGGCAGGACGGCCTGGTGCTGGCGGCCCGGTTAAACGGCGTGGTCCGGGTCTGGCACAACCTCTGCACTCTGGGTCAGGTTCGTGTGTTGCCCGCCGGCCTTGGGTTTCTGGAAACCCTGCTGCATGGTATTCAGGGTAAAGCGCCCACTGCCGAAGCCGTGGGTGCCATTAATGCAACCCAGATCCTGCAACTGGATCACGGCTTTAACGCCGGGACTTTCGCGGGCCGCGTAATTGCCAGCACTCAGGGCAGTTTACAGGCCAGTGTAGCTGGCAGCCTGGGCGCCCTATCCGGCGCCCTGCACGGTGGTGCTGACGAAGCCGCGGTGATCATGGCACAAACCATCGGCTCACCGGATCAGGCCGATGCCTGGGTGCGGGATGCGCTGGGTAACAAAGTCAAGATCATGGGCATGGGGCACCGTGAATACAAAGCCCTGGATCCACGAGCGGCCATTCTCAAGCCAATGGCGCGCCAATTCTGTGAAGGCACCGAGTGGGAAAACCTGATGGAAACGCTGGTCGCGGTGGAAGATACCTGCCAGTCAGTGTTCAGCGAAAAGGGTAAGGAAATACACGCCAATCTGGAATTTTATAAAGGCGCTGTCTATCTGGCGCTGGGCATTCCGGAGCAGTATTTTACTTCTTTCTTCGCCTGCAGCCGAGTGTTCGGCTGGGTCTCGCACTACCACGAGTTCCAGACCGATGCCCGACTGATTCGTCCGCGCGCGCTTTACATCGGCGCCTGATCCGTCGCTGGCTTCGGCCGGCCAAAGCGGATCAACCGGGTGGTGATGGCGGTCCCGAATAGGGTGATCGCCATCCCCAGCCAAACGGTCAGACTGATCGTCTCCCCAAGAAAAACATACCCCCATCCCAGAGCACTCACCGGCACCAGAAAAGTCACCGTGGAAGTCGCTGTCGCCCCCGCGCTCGACAACAGCTGAAAATACACCAGAAAGGCCAGTGCCGTACTGAACAGCGCCAGCGCCAGTGTATTCAGCCAGGCCTGAGTCGATGGCATCGATTCCGGCCACAACAAAAGGCCGGGTATCAGCAGCATCAGGGCTGACAACGCCGTGCTACCGCCAGCCACCACCTGCACGGGTAAATGCGACAAGCGTTGCTTGGTAAAATTACCCGCCACGCCGTAGCACAGAGTTGCCACCAGGGCGGCGAGAATGGACCAGCCATCGCCACCCACAGAGAAATCCAGCCGGTTGCCCGACAACACATAAACGCCAATAAAAGCGACCGCCAGGCCCACGTATTGCTGACGAGTGACCGCTGTGGAAAAAAACATCATGCCGATCAATGCGGTGAACAAGGGGGTCGTAGCATTGATCAGTGAAGTGAAGCCTGCTTCAAGGCTGAGCGTCGCATAGGCCAGCAGTGAAAACGGCAACACATGGTTGGTCAGGGACAACACCGCCAGAGGCGCCTTGTATTGCCAGACCAGAACCCGATGCCTGCGCACCAGCAACAAGGGCGACAGCAGCAATGCCGCAACGCCCATACGAATAAAAATCAGACTGACCGCGCCAAATTCCGGCACGGCAACGCGCATAAAAATAAACGACACCCCCCAGAGGGTGGACAGCGCCAACAGGCGTAATACATCTAACGGCAACATCCGGTGAATTCCTGATTACGAAGCGTTTAATCCCGAATCGGGATTCGAGGTGAGAATGACGCGGTCGGGGGTTATCTCATAGAAGAAACAATCGCGGCGGTTGGTATGGCAGGCAGGGCCTTGCTGGTCAACGAGCAACAACAGCGTATCACCATCGCAATCGAGCTTCATGCTAATTAGCCGCTGCCGGTGTCCGGAACTTTCGCCCTTGCGCCAATAAGTCTGGCGCGAGCGCGACCAATAACACACCTGCCCCTCTGCCAGTGTTTCTTCAATCGAGGCCCGGTTCATCCAGGCCATCATCAATACTTCGCCGGTATCGTGTTGCTGGGCAATGGCCGGAATCAAGCCGTCGTCGTTGGTTTTAAGCGCACCGAGCACGTCATCAAGTGCCAGTTGAGTACCCTGGGGAGCCTGCTCCCATTGTTTAAACATGGTCCTGCCTTATGTCGGTCTGCCTAAGGAAACGATCTTTCAGGTTCTCACACGAAACATCCGATCAGCCTAAAAAACCGTGCTCCAGTTTACCTGAATTTGGGACGGATACACGCCGTACTCGTCCAGCGCCTGAGGCGTTGACGTTGCGTTACGCACTACAGGTCGCTCGGCCAGAGCATGGAGAAACGTGAAATCCAGCGTGCTGTTATTGCCGAGGCTGCGACTTAGTGCACCGGTTAACAACACCCCGCCATCGCTCAGATTAACGGACTGCCCCAGGGAAGCCTGCCACAGCGGAGACAGGGATTTCGAAGTTTGCAGGCTAAGGTAATGCTGCCCCCAGGGTGAAACCAGGCCGGTGCTGTGCCAGCCGCTGGCGTTAATGTCAGCATAATCCCCCCTGACACCAAGGCTGTTGTAATGGTATTCAGCGACCACGTAGACATCGTCCAGAAATTGCTGATCGGCGCCCAGCGTCGCCCGAAAACCGTTGCCGCCATCGCTGTCCCGGTCGGTCGACAGCAGCGCCATTTCCTGCCACAGCCCCCAGTCTCCCAGCGCGGTTTGAGTGCCCAGACCCAACACATGATGAGTCTGATTAACCGACAGGGCGGTTGCTTCCCAGGTAAGGCTGTTGATCTGGGTATAGCCACGGGCAAACACTACCGAGTCATCACCAAACACCCAGCCCAGATCCAACTCGGTCACGGCCCCCAAGGGTAGCAGCCACCGCAGCGCATCGACCCCTGCCCGGTACGTTGGTTCCTGCGCCTGCAACTCTGAGGGCAAGATCACATCGACCGGCGAATACACCCTGGCCAAACCAAAACTGATGGGCTGACGCCCCAGCGTTATATCGCCGTGGCCGAGGTAGGCGCGAATATAGGCGCGATCCAGATTCTGCCGAATACGCACCGGGTCGTCGTCAACCAGGGTGGCATCGAGATCCCGCCAGCGAAAATTGGCCGGGTCGGTCTCCAGTGCCTGCTGCAAGGCATCCTCCCCGTCGGCCTGGGCCAGCCGCGCTTGCTCGGCCAGGCCATAGTGCATGCCGACTTCCAACGAGTCTTCGGAATACCAGACCAGATTCATCCGGCCGCTGAGCGTCTGATCCAGTGCCCAGGTTGGGGGTTGCGATGCATCCGACAAGCCCTCGACTTGCGGGTACGCCAGGGCTTCGGCACCGGCGGACAGATCCCACCAGACATCCACATCCGCCAGCGCATTGCTCGCCAGCCCGGCTAACCCAAGCAGACAGACGGTCGTCCATCTTGCGCGATTACTCATCGCGTTGTTCCTCGGAATCTATACATCCGTCTTTCAATCGAATCAGCCGACTGGCACGCTCCATGATCATCGGATCGTGCGTCGAAAACACAAAGGTCATGCCTTCGTTGCGATTCAGGTCGTGCATCATATCGAGCAAGTCAGAACCGGTCTGGGAATCCAGATTGGCGGTCGGTTCATCGGCCAGAATGATGTTCGGTCGGCTGACCATCGCCCGCGCCACAGCAACCCGCTGTTGTTGCCCGCCCGACAATTGACGGGGAAAGCGCCCTTCCTTTCCCGCCAGGCCCACCCGGTCAAGCATCGCAGACACCCGTTCACGCCGCTCGGCTTCCGCGACGCCCTGCAACAGCATGATGTATTCACAATTCTCGGCAGCGGTTAATACCGGAATCAAATTGTAAGCCTGAAAAATAAAGCCAATATGGTCACGCCGAAAATCCGACAATTCGCGCCCGGACATTTGAGTAATGTCTTTGTTCGCCAGATGCACCTGCCCATGAGTGGGATTATCCAACCCACCCATCAATTGCAACAACGTCGACTTCCCCGACCCCGAAGGCCCGACAATGGCGGTAAACTCACCCTGCGCAATGCCAAAACTGACCTGGTCGAGCGCTTTGACCAGCGTATCGCCTTCACCATAATGTTTGCTGACGCCCCGGGTTTCTATTACCGACGACATACTGTCTCTCCCTTTGTTATAAGCCCGAACTCACATTGTGGAGTTGGCACAATGCGAGCGTCGGATGCCGGTGATGCCTCTGCGGGGAGTCCGCAGCAGGGATGCTGCGGTCTAGGCTCCATGGACGGATTTACGCCGACCCCGCAGAGGCATCACCGGTAGCCGACGCGGACCAGAGCCACCACTATAAACTCTTGTGCAGCGCCTTCGCGGGCACGATTCGCGCCGCGTGAATGGCCGGGTAAATGCAGGCCACCAGCGTCATAACCAACACCCAGAATGGTAAGGCACTGTATTGAATAAAACGGTGCTGCGGCCGGATAATTTCAGCCAACGCAACCCCAGATACTTCCATTGACCCGTAGTCGATCCCAACCGACGCCGACCAGGTGATCAGCAAAACGCCCAATACCAGGCCGATGAGAATAGCCCCCAGTGCCAAAATAAGGCCTTCGGTCATGATCAGCCTAAACAACTGACGCCGGCGCGTGCCAATTGCCAGCAAGACGCCAAACTCGTAGGTGCGTTCATAGATCGACATGAACAACCCGTTAATTACACCCAGACCGGCCAGGAAAAACAACACGACACCCGCGATCACCGTGCTGCTGTTGGTCAGTTGCAGCATGGTCGCCAATTGCGGCATTAATTCCGTCCAGCCTTGGGCGACCCAGCGTTCATTGCTGAGACGCTGCCATAACCCAAGGTCGGTATTGGTTGCCAGCGATGCGGTGGTCAGATTAAACGCGATTTCATGAACGGCGTCGCCTACCCCCATCATCGACTGCGCTTCGGGCAGGCGAATAAACGCCAGGTTTTCGTCCATGGCTCGGGCATTCAAATGAAAAATACCGCTGACCCGAAACAACTGTTGCTCGGCGGACTCAGTGATCTGGTTATTCACCGAGACGACAATCCGGTCCCCAATATCCGCCTCCAACAACTGAGCCAGGCGATCGCCAATCAGCAACTGGGTGACCGGCCCGTCGTCAGAGAGGTAATCGCCCGCGATGATCGCATCGGCAATTTTGGACACCCCGGCTTCGGCATCCGGGTCTACACCCACCACCTGTACCGCTCGATTGTTGGCCGCACTCGACACCATACCGAATGCCAGGGTGCGAGGCGCGTATCCGTCTACTTCTGGTTCCCGGGCTAATTGATTCAGTACCGTTTCCGGATCGTCGATAACCCGGCTTTCATCCTGACGGGCCAGAAACTCGCGATGGTGAATCTGCGCATCGCCTGAATACAGGCGCGTGGCGGACCGCACCATGGTGTCGGTCATGCCTTGAATCAGCGCATCGGTGAACATCAGGGCGGTCAGGCTCAGGCTGATGATCATCGCCGTCAGCAGGGTGCGACGTCTGTTTCGGGATAGATTGCGCAGTGCCATTCGGCTGGTTAATCCCATATCAGAGTGTCCTCATCGCATCGACCGGTACAATACGGGCCGCACGAATGCCCGGCATGATCGCAATCAGGAAGGAGGCGATCAGAATCACCAGCATCGGGAAACCAAATACATAGGTCGACATCTGGCCCCGATAATGGGAAAACACGATGCCGGAAATTTCCATCGGTTCGGCCAGTGCAATGCCCTGCAGGGTAAACCAGAGATTAACCGGCAACGCCAGCAACCCGCCGAGCAGGCAGGCAATTACCGCCAGCAATAAGGTTTCCAGCAAAATAAGTGAAAACAGGCGAGAGGGCGAGGTACCGATGGCCTTTAGCACACCAAACTCACCGGTACGCTCCAGCACCGACATTAGCACGGTATTGAGCACACCAATGCACACTAGAAACACGATCACATAGAGGGTAATCATGCCGCCTTCTTTATCGGCGGTCATGGTCTCGTAAAATTCCTTCGCCACCGTTTGCCAGGAGCTGATTGCCAGATCCGGTTTCGCCACCGCGCCATCAATATGCTCCGACAGCCGCTGTGCCGCCCGGTAGTCAGACCCCAGTATCACCAGCCGGTGCACCTCGCCCGGCAGCACAAAAAAGGATTGCGCAGCGGCCAGTGGCATGACAACCCAGCGCTCCTCGGCGTCGCCCGGCTGGCCCAGTATGCCCTGCACCCGGTAGAGGTCGTTGGCCAGGGAACCATCGGCACCCTGGGAGACCAGAATCAGCTCATCACCCACCCCCAGCGACAATTGCCGGGCGACCTGAGCGCCAATCATGACGCCAGCATAGCCTTCGGCATCCGGTTCGTTAGTAAGGTAACGCCCGGCACTGACTTTGTCGGCCAAATAAGACAAAGCAGCCTCCCGCTCGGGATCGACCCCCCGAACGTTCACCGGAAAACTCCGGCTTTCGCCATACCCCAGTGCACTGCTTTCAATGCGGGGGGCCACGGCCTGAACACCGGGTACCGAGGTGATGGTTTGCAACAGGGAGTCCGTCAGTTCAAAGGCTTTATAGAGTGTAGGTGTCTCGATGTACCCCTCGACCGTAACCTGAACATGACCGGTGGTGTCCCGGGTGTAAAAGTCGAGCACCTGATCGTAACTGCCTTCAGTCACCGACAGTTGGACTGATACCAGCAAATAACCGCCAGCCATGCTCAGCACCGTCAGCAGCGTTCGCCGGCGGTTACGCAGAATGTTCCGAAAGGCGAGCGTCAACATCATCATGACGACGGCTCAGAAAGGGCGGCGCAGGTTATTGAGGGTAAAGAAGTCCTCTGTCAGATCAACGCCAAAATCCAGTCCCTGATAGGTGACCGTTGTCTGGTGACCGGTTTTGTTCATCGGCGTCAGCGTCATGGTTGCGGGTAGTGTTACCTCGCCAAAATCGGTTATGTCGCTGAATTCCATAACCCGCATCAGGGTTCCCTCTTCATCAAAGTAGCGCTGACGAACCGGCAGCAGATCATCCTTGCGTATGATAATTTCCAGTCCACCCCAGACCGTGACCGTTTGTTCGCGCGGGGTCAGGTCCAACTGGTATTCGGTGTCTGTTTCGCTCAGGCGCACCTGATATTCATCAACCAGGGATACTTCGCGCATCAGGTCATCGTTGGTGAAATCAGACCCCATCCAGCTGCCCATCATCATCGAAGGTGGTACTTTCACCACCTTGCGAATTTTGGGCAGGTAATTCCACATCTCGTTGTCCCGCTGCAAGGTACTGACGCCCCGCTCCTTCTGCGGCTCCAACACGCGCACCAAGGCGTAATCGATCCCCAGCGACCAGGACTCCAACATCAGTGACCGTTCAAATTCCGGGGTGACGATGCTCATAGTCATAATAGCGCGCGCGGATTCCTGCTGATACAGCGTATCAATTCGCTCAAGCAGCTCCACCGCCCGAGCCTCATCACTCACCGACTCGGCCCAGCACAAAGAAAAAAATGACAGCAACAACAAACACAACAACCGAGACCAGACACTCCCGGCCGCCAAACCACCTAACAAAGCCATATCCCTGCCCTCACCCCGCATCAAACCAGAACAACAACCCTAAAACGTCACTGAATGTCCTACGTCTCTTAATGTCTTGCGTCAGTTAATGTCCCACGTCTTTCAATGTCCTGCGTCTTTCAATCAAGCCGTATTGATCGGGCTTGCTCCATTATCGCCGCTGCCTTCCTCATAAAACAGATTATTCCAGCGCATCAGCAACACGGTCATCTGCTGTGCCTGGCGCGCCAGCGTTTGCAATTCCTCCTCGCTGTTCGGTGCACCGCGAAACAGTTCCAGCTTGCGCATATCACGGCTGATAACATGGTTGGGCTGTTGCATGCGGTAAACTTCCAGCTTCCAGCGGGTGTTGGCCACCACCATACGGTAGAACAGAATCTTGGTGTGTCTACGCACCCGGGTATAATCGTTCAGCTCACCAAATCCGGTGCCATCAATCGCCACCAGTTTCACTTCGCCACTGATGGGGTCAGCCACCAGTGTTGCAGTACGATCGACTTTGCAAATCATCGCCAGGGCACCAAAGACATGGCCTGGTGTAATCACACTCAAGGGCTCTCCTTTAATGCTGTTGTCGTCCGGGTAGACCAGTAACTGACCGCGCAGTAGAAAATAGAAGCTGGGGTCGTGATCACCATGGTGAATGACAATCTCACCCGGATCAGCCGCCATAACACGAGCATATGTGGCCAGAAATTCGGCCTGCTTCGGGTCCACTTCACGCAATTCCCGAAAGAATGAAATACCTCCCAGCAAGTCGTCGATCGAAACGGCTGAAATGTCTTTTAATGCCAGGGTCTTCATCTTATTTTCATACCTTATGCATGTTCATTTTTTAACCGGTTTGTCGGTTCTGTGAAACGAGTGGACCAATGCTAGCCCCTCTGGCCTCCCCTGTGAATCCAATGCGCACAGTTTGGTGAGCTTTCGATGAAAAGCCACTATATCGTCACAGTTTTGGCGGCTGCAGTAGGTTCTGTGCCAGGGGCCGTGTCAGCCAGCGGGTAGGTCTGTCCGGGGTCGGCGTAGATCCGTCCATGGAGCCTTGACTTCGGCATCCATGCCTCAGACTTCCCCGGACAAACCTACCCGCTGGCCGACACTCGCTACTGTGCAACTTCTAAAGAACCGCCTACAAAGCTTCACCCTTAGCGGTTTTACACCACACGACCACTGTATGACTTCAAAACCTCACCCAGTCTGGGCATTATGCTCTCTGGTTTGTTACCCGTCGGGTTCCCTCTTCAATGACAATTGCCACCTCTGCTTTACGCTCCTCTCTGCCATTAGCCGCACTGGCGCTGTTATCCGGTATTTTATTGCCTCTGTCTCTGGCTCCCTTTGGTTTCTGGCCTTTAGTGTGGCTCAGCCTCATCGGTTATTTTTGGGTGACCCAGCGTGCTCAAACCGGCAAGCAAGCGTTCTGGCTGGGCTGGTGTTACGGGGCGGGTTTGTTCGGTGTGGGGATTTCCTGGGTGTATGGCAGCATGCGGACGGTGGCAACGCCCATTCCCCTGTCGGTTCTGATGACAGCCGTTTTTTGCCTGGCGATTGCCTTATTACCCGGGTTGCAGGCCTGGTTGTACCACCGCTTTTTTAAACAGAGAGCTGCTAGCCGCTGGCTGGCTGCACCCTTGCTGTGGCTGGTGTTTGAATGGGTCAGAAGCTGGTTGTTTACCGGCATGCCCTGGCTGTTTTCAGGCTATGCGTTGACCGATACCCCGGCCGGGCAGCTGGCAGCCGTTGTTAGTGTCTATGGTCTTAGTGCCATCATCGCTTTTTCAGCAGCGGCACTGACAATGATTCTGCCGATACAAGCCAGCCCCACACCTAGGTGGGTACCGGGGATTGGCGCAGCTATTATTCTGATATCCATGGGTTTAGGTGCTGCGCTACCGGCTGATCGCTGGACAGAGGTCATCGACAGCGCCGAGGTCGTGGCGATTCAAAGCAATGTCGCCCAGGCACAGAAGTGGCAAAGCAGTCAGGTTCGGCCCACGCTGGAGTTTTACAGCGAACAAGCCCGGCGGTTCGACTCCGCTGATTTAATGATATGGCCGGAAGCCGCACTCACGGTTCGGCCCGAGCGCATTCCGGCTTACCTTGAAGATCTGGAACGGGTGGGCAATGAGCGTCAGCAAGGCATTATTACCGGCATTGTTACTCAGGATGAGGATCGCTACTTTAACGCCCTGCTCGGCTTTGGCACGGCGGGTGGGGAGTACCGCAAGCAACATCTGGTGCCCTTTGGCGAGTACCTGCCGTTTGAGCAGCAGTTGCGCGGCCTGATCAACTTTTTTAATATCCCGATGTCGACCCTGACGCCTGCCACCGCGCCACAGACACCGATGCCGTGGATGTATCGAGGCCATGAGCGCAGGCTGGCCCCGGTTATCTGCTATGAGGCGGCCTACCCGGGATTGACCATGGCGCTCGCCCGGGATTCGGACTTGATGATCATGGTCAGTAACGACGCCTGGTTCGGCGATTCGCTGGCCCCGCACCAGCATTTGCAGATTACCCGGATGCGGGCCATCGAGAACAGCCGGGCCATTGTTCGGTCTACCCAGAATGGCATCAGCGCCCTGATTGACGCGAACGGCCAGGTTCTGGAGCGCAGTGAGCAGTTTGAGGTGGCAGCGGTTGCCGGTAGCGTCAATCTCAGGGAGGGGTTAACCCCGTACCAACGCTGGGGTGGACCTTATTGGGTGCTGTTGCCCCTGGCGGGGCTGGTTATATCGGGATGGGTCGGACGGCGACGCGGCTGATCAGCCGCGTCCCACAGCGCCCTTCCCCGGTGTACCCTTGACCGGATGACGTCGAATGCGAAAAAAGCCGTCCGATGGTACCTGCAGGGCGGTCATCAGGTCCGGCATCACTTCTTCCATGACCGTATCCAGACCCCAGGGCGGGTTCAATACCATCAAACCACTGGCGGTCATACCGTGCTCTCGAGAATCGGGGGCGATACCCAGTTCGAACACCTGCATCTCCGCCAGCCCGGTCAGTTGCCGTTCCAGCTTACGCACCCGCTCACGTTGTACCACCGGAAACCAGACGGCAATAACGGCCGTGGACATCCGCTTCATGGCAAGTTTAACCGCTGTGGCAACCTCTTCGTACTCCGCCTTGACCTCGTAAGAGGGGTCAATCAATACAAAGGCACGACGCTCCGGTGCGGGCAATTCCGATATCAATCGCTCCAGGCCATTCTGACGTGCCACCTTGACCGGCTTTTGGCGACGGAACAGGGCTTCCAATGCTTCATGATCTTTGCTGTGCAGTTCGGTCAGCACCAATTTGTCCTGGGCGCGCAGACACTGGCTGGCGATCCAGGGCGAACCCGGATACAGATTACCAGCCGCGCCTTCATTAGCCTGTTTGATCAGACCCAGATACTGTTTAACCAGCGGGTGTGTACCAGGTTGCGCCTGCAACCGGGCTACGCCCTCGGATGCTTCACCGGTTTTCTGGGCCTGAGGCGCCGTCAGCGAATACATGCCCGCTCCGGCATGGGTATCAATGTACCGCAGCGGGGTGTCTTTGCGGGTCAGGTAATCAAGGCACTGGATCAGAACCAGGTGTTTGAGGACATCGGCGTGGTTGCCTGCATGAAAGGCGTGTCGGTAACTGAGCATGGGTTAACGTTCTTTGAAAACTGGCCGCGCAGTATAGGTGACGGGTCACCGGGCTGTCATTGCGCGATTTGAAAACCAGCCGTTTTGTCACGCTGACGCTACACCCTGCCAGTAGCAAGGTTTTACAAATACCCGCCCCAGGCCTCGATTTACCGGCATTCCTTTTGATTTTACAGGCGTACAAGGTAGAATCGCCGGGATTTTTTATCGCGGGGTCTTGCAATCGGGTATGGTTGCAGGGCATCAAAACGACAAGAAGTGACCAGCCATGCTGCTTACGCTTCGGGCGTCCTCACTGACGCAACGATCAACAATAAAAAATCAAACATTGATCGAGTTTCCAGTTCTCGAACCTGATCACGACCAGCCACAACAACCAGGTGCCACCGGGATTGACCACTCCAATACCCTGCTTGCCTGCCATTGTATAGCGGCTATCACCGACCGGAGCCTTATCCCTCGGGCTGGCGGTGTGTTAACGGAACTGGACAGCACGATCACTTGATGCGACCAGTCGCCGCAGAGCGACGGTTGAAGACTGAATGTGGGAGGGTTAATGGGATCCATCATCGAAGTACAGGGCGTATCGAAAGCCTTTGGCGGCTTGCACGTCATTAACGACTGCTCCATTGCCGTTGAAGAAGGCTCGATTACCGGCCTGATTGGCCCCAACGGGGCCGGTAAATCAACCTTGTTCAATCTGATCGCCGGTGCGTTTCCGGTCGACAAAGGCACCATCAAGCTGGCGGGAGAAGACATTACCAACCTGCCGTCCAACGTTCTGTTTGAAAAAGGCCTGCTGCGCACCTTTCAGATCGCTCAGGAATTCACGCACATGTCAGCGCTTGAAAACCTGATGATGGTGCCGCCGAACCAGCCGGGCGAAAACATTTTCAATACCTGGTTTCAACCCGGAAAAGTGCGCGACTTTGAAACGGGTGTCCGGCAAAAAGCCATGGATGTCATCGATTTTATCGGTCTCGATCACGTTAAAAACGAGCTCGCCGGTAACCTCTCCGGCGGTCAGAAAAAGCTGCTGGAACTGGGCCGCACCATGATGGTGGATGCCAAGGTGGTGTTGCTCGATGAAATAGCCGCTGGTGTCAACCGAACCCTGCTGCATGATCTGGTCGGTAATATTCAGCGACTGAACCGCGAAATGGGCTACACCTTCCTGGTGATTGAACACGACATGGACATGATCGCCGAGCTGTGCGATCCGGTGATCGTACTCGCCCAGGGCAGTGTCATGGTCGAGGGCACCATTGAGGAAATCCGCAATAATCCCCAGGTGATTGAAGCCTATTTTGGCAGTGATCCGAACGAGGCCGGAGCGTAATATGGCACTTATTGAATGCAAAAACATTCATGCCGGTTACGGCGGCATGAACATTCTCAATGGCGTCAACATGGCCATTGAATCAAGTGAGATTGGCGTGATTGTCGGCCCCAACGGCGCCGGCAAGTCGACTACCCTAAAAGCCATTTTTGGATTGCTGAATGTGAGCGAGGGCAGCATTGAGTTGCGCGGCGACGACATCACCAACCTGGCACCAGACAAACTGGTACACAAGGGCATGGGCTTTGTCCCTCAGGAACATAATGTCTTTATCAGCATGACGGTCGAAGAAAACCTGGAAATGGGCGCCTTTATTCGTCGCGATGATTTCAGCTACATGCTCGAACGCGTGTACAGCTTCTTCCCCGATCTTAAAGACAAACGCAGGCAGCCAGCCGGTGAGCTGTCTGGCGGGCAACGTCAGATGGTCGCCATGGGTCGCGCACTGATGGTTGAGCCCAGCTTGTTGTTGCTCGATGAACCGACGGCCGGCCTTTCCCCGCTTTACATGAACGAAATTTTTGAGCGGGTTATCGCCATTAACAAAAGCGGCGTCGGCGTGCTGATGGTTGAACAGAATGCCAAGCAGGCGTTGCGCATTGCACACAAGGGGTTCGTACTGGCAGCGGGCAAAAACCGCTTTACCGATACAGGCCAAAACCTGCTGAACGATCCGGAAGTGGCTAAAAGCTTCCTGGGTGGCTGACGGTTAATAGGAGTCCGTTGTGAACGAATTTATTTTCTTTTTTAACAGTGTGGTTATTAATGGCGCAGTGATTGGCTCAATCTACGCCATGGGAGCCATCGGTGTCACGTTGGTGTTCGGCATTCTGCGCTTCGCTCATTTTGCCCATGCCGACATGATGACGCTGGGCGCCTTTCTGGTGCTGATCCTGACGGCTCTGTTTCCGGCCGTTGGTCCGGCCATCGGGTTACCTACCGCCTTTGTGATGATGCCGCTTGCCATGGTGGCGACGGCTTTTATTGCCGTGGGTATCGACAAGCTGTTCTACAAAAAACTGCGGGAAAACAACGTTAAACCGGTCGTTATGGTCATGGCGTCGGTCGGCGTCACGCTCATGTTACAGGGGCTGATTCGCTTCTTCGCCGGTACCGGAACGCAGAGCCTCTACATTGACGATCGCAAGGCAATCTTCCGCATCGACCTGCCGTTTGAATCCGCTTCGCGCAATCTGGTGGTCACCGAACCTCAATTGCTGCTGTTCCTGTCTCTGGTGTTCGCCGTTGTTGCCTTGCATCTGTTCCTTAACAAGTCGCGACTTGGCAAAGCCATGCGCGCCATGTCGGATAACCCGGATCTGGCCAAAGTCTCTGGCATCAACACCAACACCGTCGTCGGTGTTACCTGGATCATCGCCGGTGCACTGGCTTGTGCGGCCGGTACCTTATTGTCACTCGACGTAACGCTGAAACCTGATTTAAGTTTCATGATTCTACTACCCATCTTTGCGGCCGCCATTGTCGGCGGTGTGGGTAGCCCTTATGGGGCATTGGCAGGTGGCTTTGTGGTCGGCCTGACAGAAACTCTGGCGGTATTCAACTGGACCTTCGTGCTGCGCCCGCTAGAGCAAGCCATCCCCGCGTTGGACTTGCCCAATACCCTGGCGTTTGTGCCCACCGAATACAAAATCACCATTCCGTTTTTCATCCTGTTGGCGATTTTAATCTGGCGACCAACCGGCCTGTTTAAAGGGAAGATCATCTGATGCAACTGCCAAAGAAAGACATCATCCTGTTCAGCCTGCTGGCTGCGTTGATTCTGATCGTATTTGCTTCTCAGGGCTCCGCCTACAGCGTCCGGGTTCTGGCTGAAGCCAGCTGTTACGCCATTCTGGCGCTGGGCCTGACCATTCAATGGGGTTACGCCGGTCTATTTAACGCGGGCATCATGGGGTTTGTCGCCCTCGGTGGCTTCATTACCATGCTGTTCAGCTTCCCAACCAACGACGACTTCTGGAGTACTGACCTGCCCGGTCAGTTAGGTGGCGTTGGCCTCAAGGCGTTGCTGTCGATCGCCATCGTTTATGGCCTTACTCAACTGAAGCGTTTCGGCGTTAGCAAGAAGATTCGCTTGCCGCTTATCATTATTTCTTCTGCCATTCTTTATCTGTGGGTTGTCACCTCTCTGGGTCCAGTCGCCAAAGCCATTGAATCCGAAGCAGGATTCATCGGCGGTTTCGGTTTGCCGGTCTGGGTCGGCTGGCTGTTTGGCGGTGCTATCGCTGGCGGTATTGCCTATTTCATTGGCCATATCTGCCTGGGTTTGCGCAGTGACTATCTTGCCATTGCAACGCTGGGCATTGCTGAAATCATCAAGGCGTTTCTGAAAAACGCCGATTGGCTAACCCGGGGTACGCTGACGGTATCTCCACTGCCATGGCCTGTGCCACAGGCCGGCGATATCGGCTTTATTGCAGCCCGAGCGGCGTACCTTTCTGTAACTGCGGTGATGATCGCCGTCATCTACTTCCTGCTCTACCGCGCCTACAACGCCCCCTGGGGTCGTACCATGCGCGCCATCCGCGATAATGAAAACTCATCGGCCGCTATGGGCAAAGACGTCAACCGCCGCCGCCTGGAAGTGTTTATTCTGGGCTCGGTGCTGATGGGCATCGGTGGTGCTGCTCTGGTCACCTTTAATGGCATTTTTGATCCCAGCGGGTTTCTACCTCTGAACCATACCTTTCTGGTCTGGGTAATGGTGATTCTCGGGGGGGCCGGTAACAACAAGGGCACCATCTTTGGTGCAGTGTTTATTTATATTATCTGGATCATGTCGGAACCGGCTGCGCTGTTTCTAATCGATATAGCGCGCCAGCTTGGTTCCGCCTGGTTCGAATGGCAGCCACCCGGTGATCTCGACAGCCGCGCGCTTCAAGCCCGGGTGTTCGTGATCGGTCTGACCATCAGCCTGGTGCTGCGTTACGCACCCAAAGGACTGTTTCCGGAAAAAGTGGCGCATCACGCCTAAGCTATTAAAAATAGGTTAAAAGGGGGAGCTTGCAGCTCCCCTTTTTTATGCTCAATAGTGGGGTAGGCCATTGGCTCACCGGGCATTAAACAGTCTCGGGCATCGTCTTACGGCCGGGGTATACCAGTCGTTCAAGACTCAAGGCTTCATCCAGTTCCGACGTCTGCATTAAGCCTTCAGCCAAAACCAGATCCCGGACGCTGTGTCCTGTCGCCAATGCCAGGCTGGCCAGACGCGTCGCATTGTCATAACCGATGTAGGGGTTCAGCGCGGTAATGACACCAATGGATGCGTTAACTTGCGCCAGGCAATGCTCGCGGTTAGCGGTGATGCCCTCTATACTCAGAGTGCGCAGCATATCCATGGCGCGACGCAGCAGGCGCATTGAATCAAACAGCTTATAGGCAATCAGTGGCTCCATAGCATTCAACTGCAACTGCCCGCTTTCGGCCGCCATGGTGATGGCCAGATCATTGCCGATTACCTGATAAGCGACCTGGTTCACCGCCTCGGGAATCACCGGGTTCACTTTACCGGGCATGATGGAAGAGCCTGGCTGACGGGCTGGCAAGTTGATCTCGCCGAATCCGGCCCGGGGGCCACTCGACAACAACCGCAAGTCGTTGCACATCTTCGACAGTTTGATCGCTAGCCGTTTGGTCATACCGGAAAACAAGACAAACGCACCCATATCGGATGTCGCCTCAATCAGATCATTGGCCAACCGCATCGGGTGACCACAGAGACGGGACAGGTGACTAACGGCCAGCTGTCCATAGTCCGGGTGCGCATTCAGGCCGGTGCCAATGGCGGTGCCGCCCAAGTTGACTTCCCGCAGCAGGTCAAACAGGCCTGCAATACGATCGATGTCTTCACCCAGGGTGGTCGCAAAGGCTCCAAATTCCTGGCCAAGTGCCATCGGCACGGCGTCTTGCAGCTGGGTGCGCCCCATTTTGAGCACATCGGCAAACTCATCCCGTTTATCAGCCAGGGCATCGCGCAACAAGGCCAGGCTGTCCACCAGCTTCGCATGTGACAGTTGCAACCCGACCCGGATCGCCGTTGGGTAAGCATCGTTGGTCGACTGGGAAGCATTAACATCGTTGTTCGGGTGCAAGGCCTGGTATGCACCTTTTGCATGACCCAGCCACTCCAACCCTAAATTGGCAATAACCTCGTTGGCGTTCATATTGGTCGAGGTGCCAGCCCCGCCCTGTATCATATCGACAATAAACTGATCGTGATGTTCACCGGCAATCAACTGGTCGCAAGCGGCATTGATCGCCTGAAAGCGGCGCGCTTCGAGTAACCCCAGCTCGGCATTGGCAGCGGCGGCGGCCTTTTTAACCATGGCCAGCCCGATGATAAGTTTGGGAAAGTGCGCCAGCGTCACCCCCGATAAATCAAAGTTCTCAGCGGCCCGAAGCGTTTGAATGCCGTAATAGGCTTCAGCAGGAACGGAACGCTGACCCAGCAGATCGCGCTCCAGGCGCGTTGACTGGGCAGTTTCATGAGCGGTGCGGGTGGGTGTGTCGCTCTGCGTTGGCAGCATGATGGTTTTCTTTGTCCTCCGGGGGGTGTCCGGCTTGCCACAGTGGCGACCGGAGCACTCATTGTGGCGCCTTGCATAGCTCGCCGACCAATGCCGTTTTCAGCTATAGTATGCATATATTGCATACTAAGGGGCTTGAATGGACTTTGAAACACGCTGGCTGGAGGATTTTATCGCCCTGGCCGACACCCTGAGTTTTTCCAGCGCGGCGGAACGTCGCTTTGTGACTCAGCCAGCCTTCAGTCGGCGCATTAAAGCGCTGGAAACCATGCTGGCGGTGCCACTGGTAGACCGATCAACGACACCGGTGAAATTAACCGACGAGGGCCAGCTATTCCTGCTGACGGCGCGCACCGTCATGTCTCAGTTGCGCGAGACTGTGAGCCGACTGCGCGGGTTAGACGCCAACCAGCAGGCCACACTGCGCGTAGCCGCTGCACATTCGCTGGCCTTCTCTTTCTTCCCGGACTGGATGACCGAACATCGGGATGTGATGAACAACCTGAACATGCGCCTGGTGGCGATGAACGTGGAAGAAGCCTTGCATGCACTGCGCGAAGGCCAGTGTGATCTGCTGCAGATCTACTACGACTCCTACGCCACCCTGCAACTGGATGCCAGCACCTTTCCTTCCATCACACTAGGGCACACACGCCTGGTGCCGGTGTCGGTACCCGTGGCTGGCACAGACCAACCGCGTTACTCGCTCGACAGCGACGGACAGGACGAAATCCCCTTACTGGCTTACACCCCCGGAGCCTTTCTGGGCCGGACATTAAGGCTGATGCTAAAGCAAGACCCCATCAGATTGCGGCTGAAAACCGTTTACGACACCGCCATGGCCGAGGGGTTGAAAGGCATGGCTCTAACGGGCGCTGGCATTGCCTGGGTACCGGAGTTGTGTATTCGCCGGGAACTGCGGGAGGGTGAGCTGGTGATCTGCGGAGCCGAACGCTGGCACGCTCCTTTGGAAATCCGCCTGTATCGATGTGCGCTCGTTCGCAACCCAGCGGTTAACCGGCTTTGGCAGCGACTGGCTGCTCAGGCCCGGTAACATCGCCCAATAAAAAACCGGCCCAGAAGGCCGGTTTTTTTAAACGAACTCAGTGTCTATTCGTGTAGCGGTAACCTGTCCGATTTACTGGACTTCGCCCACTTCCACAAAAGCACCGTTACGCACGGTCATTTCAACAATGACACCAGGTACGTCGCCGTTGGCATCGAATTCATGCTGGCCGGTTGCACCTTCGTAGTTGATGTCCTGACCCGCCGCCAGCAAACGCTTGGCTTTGGCCCACTCACCCGGCAGGATAACTTCACCCGGTGCAGTTGCGACGCGGCGCACGTGATCGCTCAGGCCTTCACGGCTGTCTTCACCCATGGATTCGATAGCCAGCGCAATGATAAAGGCAGCATCGTAAGACTGACCGGCAAAGGTCGCGTTCGGATCCAGTTCAACACCCTCAGCCAGTGCTGCGAATACATCAAAACCTGGCAGATCGGGGGTACCCGGCTTGGTGGCAATCATGCCTTCCAGAACGTCTCCGCCCACGGCACGAACCAGGCCGTCACCGACCATGCCATCGCCACCAACATAGGTCACGAAGTTACCGCTTTCATTGGCCTGACGAAGGATAGTTTGACCGGACCCGTCAGCATAAGCCAGCACGACCAGGTTCTGGGAACCGGTAGACGCCAGTGAAGCGATTTCAGCACGGTAATCGGCTTTGCCGTCTTCGTGTGCTTCATTGGCCATGACCATGCCGCCTTCATTTTCGAACGCAGCGGCAAACGCATCGGCCAGACCTTTACCGTAATCGTTGTTAACGTAGGTAACGGCGGCCTCTTCAATGCCTTTGGAGACCAGCAACCGGGCCAGAATTTCACCCTGGTAGGCATCTGACGGCGGGGTACGGAAGACTTGATCGTTATCGTTCAGCTCAGACACCGCCGGTGACGTAGAAGCCGGTGAGATCATCACAACGCTGGCAGGAACAGCAACGTTGTTAGCGGCGGCAATGGTCGGACCTGAACATAGGGCACCGACAATGGCGGTGACGTTTTCAGAGTTGATCAACCGGTCGGCACCGTTGGTGGCAGCCGATGCGTCACCGCAGGTAGTGTCGGCACTGGGCATGACCAGAATGTCACCGTCCAGAATACCACCTTGACCGTTCACGTGGCTGACCGCCAGGCGAGCCGCATCATAAATCGGCGGCGTCAAGCTCTCGATCCCACCGGTAAAACCGCCCAGAAACCCGATCTTGACTTCCTCGGCCTGTACCGCGCTGACCAGTGCTGCAGCGGTTGCTACGCCCAAGAGTGTTTTTTTAATCATAGTGTTCTCTCTCGCTGTTATTATGTTTCCCGAAGGGACCACTTCATGTTGAGGAGTTTTTGTCAGAAACACAAGCCTTCAAACGGCGCATAAGCCCGCATTGTCGGCTTTATTCACTTTCTGTTCAGACACAACCTTCAATCAGGTGATCGCGTGAGCTGTGCGCAGTGCCAGTCTTTTTCTTGTTGTTAGACAGTGTTGCATTTATACGCACCGGCAGCTTCCCCTATTTTTCAAGCGGCAGCACCCCCGAATGTGAAAAAAGCTAACAGCCTATTTGTAAAGCCATGATTCCAGTTCAGTGATTCCCTAGGGGAAAAAACCATTGGTCAGAAAAAAGGCCACCCAGAAACGGACGTCCTCGTCGTTCATGATAAAGGTGTGTCCGGCCTCGGCAAGCCGAAAGCCGTCGGCTTCACTCAAGCGGGCACTGGCGACGGACACCTTGCCATCGTGATCCCCCTGAAACAATACATTGAACCAGGGGTCACTGGACCGGGTTCCGGTAATCACCCCAACCGGGACATCGATCGGTTCGATGCGGTTCACCAGTGCATCGTCAGTGGTCGCCAGTTCCAGAGCCGCTGGCCCCATGATCCACTGAAACCAGGCATGATCGTCCAACGCATCAATAACTTCGCTGCCATGATTAGGCGGACTCAGCATCACCACCCGGCCCTGACCGGGTAAATCGGAACGTTGTAGCCAGTACCGGGCCAGAATACCCCCCAGTGAATGGGTCACCAAATGAACGGTGTCGTAACCCTGCCGGTTGACCTGTGCCACTGCGTTGGCCACATAGGCCGACAGTTCCTGCACCGTCTCCTGACGACTGGGGTACTCCTGATTGCAGGTGGCAAAGCCCGCTTGGCGCAAGGATTCAGCCAGCCGAGCCATAGAGCGATCGGTACGGCCCAGGCCATGCACCAGCACAACGACTTGCGAGCCCTGGCCTTCAACGGAGCACAGGTCATCCTGCTCTGGCACCATCAAGCTGGCATCAATGCGCACGTCGGCCAGGTTCACGCGCCAATCGAGGTGGGGGCCAGTGCTGCGCCCGGTAGTACCCACTTCCGCGATCAGTTGTCCTTGCTCAATCTGTTCACCAGGGCTAACCAGCAGGCGGGACAGGTGCAGGAAACTTGATGACAGGCCCATGCCATGGTTCAGCATCAGGGTGCCACCGCTGAAATATAAATCCGGTTCCGCCAGCGTCACCACCCCGGAAGCAGGGGCGTAGACCGGAGTTCCGGTTGGCACCGCAACATCGATACCCCAATGCGGTGCCGACGGGTCACCATTCAGAATACGCTGGCTGCCATAGACGCCCGAAATTCGGCCGAAAGCAGGCCAGATAAAAGGCTCTTGCCAGCCTTCACTGCTCACTCGTTGCGCGCGCGCCGCATTAACCCTCGCGGCATCAGCCACAATTCGGGCGATCTGGTCTTCCGGCGGATTGACCCGGGACGGATCGAGCCCGTCGACCCGTTGAGTTCGGTAATCACGCCCTTTTATTTCCAGTTGAAACCGTTTTTCGGGCTGGCCCGGTGAACGCATCGTGAGTGGGTATTCACCGCGCATCATCCGCTCGAAACCCAAGATGTAGCGGCCTTGAGCGTCGACCGGGACCGACTGCCCGGCAAACCGGATATGACTGTCCGACTCGGTCTGGCCCACAAAATAACCGCCGCCTTCCAAAACCCCATACCCTTCGGGCATGGCCCAGGCAGGCAGCGCTATCACCGCGAACAACCAGCAAAGACCGGCGCGCCTGCATTGCGCCTGAATACCCCGCCTGGCCAGAGAAAAGGCTTGCCAGGCGTGATGCCGGTCATTACCCAAGGGAACTGCCATCTTATATACTCACTCTGTGGTTCACGGCTGGCTAACGTCGGGCTGCGAATACGGGCCCCGGACAACGTCAGTCTGATTTTGGCCTATCTTACACAATTACGGCCCGGTATTGGGCCGTCCGTCAAACCGGTTAAGAATTTAACGCCATAACTGCAGTTCCGGTGCTTGTGATTAATTCCGACAGTTCATCGCTCAAGTTTTCCCTGTTCGATATGACCCGCGAAAATGAGATCATGTTGGGGTCTGCAGACCGGCTGAATACCCGTAACGCCGAACTGACCTCGGTGTGTTTGGGCCTGGTTCGAACTGGACAGGTTCCTCCAACGCGGGCACCTGCCCTCAGAATAAGGTACATTCAAGGGCACTGAATTCGACAACCGAGACCTTATGAAAGCCGTATTTCTTGACGCCGCCACCTTTCCGGATGAACAGAGCTTGTCGCCACCGGCCGCTGTGACCGACTGGCAGACCTTCGACAAAACCGCACCTGATCAACGACTGGAACGCTTGCACCAGGCTGACATCGCCATCGTTAATAAAGTGGTGATTGATGCGACGCTGCTGGCTCAGTTGCCCGATCTGAAATGCATTGGAGTCACCGCCACAGGGACCAACAATGTTGATCTCGACGTCTGTCGTGCCCGAGGCATCGCTGTCTTCAACGCCACCGGCTACGCCGTCGACGCCATTGGCGAGCATTGCATCATGGTGATGCTGGCACTGGCCCGGAACCTCAAAGCCTACCTGCAAGACACACATGAAAAAGGCTGGAGCCAGAGCCCGTTTTTCTGTCATCGAATGGCCCCGATTCACACCTTAAGCGGCCAGCGCCTGGTCATTGTTGGCAAGGGCGACCTTGGCAATGCGGTGGCCAGCCGGGCCCAGGCATTGGGGTTGTCGGTTATCTATGCGGAACGGCCTGGTGCCGAGTCGGTCAGACCGGGTTACACCGCCTTTGAAACGGCGCTATCACTGGCCGACATTCTCAGCCTGCACTGCCCGCTGACTGCCGAGACTGAAGGCATGATCGACCGCCATACGCTAAGTCTGATGCAGCCCCACGCCCTGCTAATTAACAGTGGCCGGGGCGGCCTTGTCGTTGAGGCTGATTTGCTCGACGCCCTAACCCATGGCCAAATCGGTGCTGCAGCACTGGATGTCGCCAGCAGCGAACCACCACCGACAGATCACATCATCTGGCGCCTTGCGGCCCTGCCCAACGTTATTGTGACGCCGCATATTGCCTGGTCATCCGGTGGGGCCATGGCGCGTCTGCTGCGCCAGCTGGAGCAAAAACTGAATCGCTGGGCCGAACAGGATCCCGATGCACTGGCAGACTCACTGACGCACGATACGCATTAATCTCACAGGACATACAAATGGCCACCATTGAGCAACTTTCATGGCACTCATTTCCCCCCAGACTAAGCGATACGGGGGTTTTGGCGTATAATGGATTTTATTCCTACTGGATCAGCCTCTCTGTGAAATGGATTCCCGGACATGAGTGTCATCGACCTGATTAAAGAAAAGAAAGAACGTCTGAGCCAGAATCAGGCGGAATTTCGGGAGCTTATCGCACCGCAATGGCGCGAATACTGGAACGAACTGTGGCAGAGCGCCCGTAATCACGAATGGGTAAACTGGGTGTTGGATCAGGATCGCAAGCCGGTCGATTCCCCGCAGGATGCTTTAACAGAGTGCGATAACCCCCGTGCCGAAGCCATGCGCCAGACACTGCTGAGCCAGTTGGGTGATGTGGTTTATGAAGGCCAGTGGCTAACCCTGGAGCAAGACCGGATCAACGCCTTTGCCGGCGTCACCGAAGACCAGCAGTGGATTCATACCGACCCGGCCCGTGCCGAACAGGAATCTCCGTTTAGAGCCACCATTGCGCATGGCTTTTTAACCTTATCGATGATTCCCAAACTTACCGACTCGGTCGACCCGACCAAGCCGCCCTACCCCGGCGCGAAAATGGTCGTCAATCTGGGCCTGAATAAGGTGCGCTTCCCCTATCCGCTTAAGGCTGGCAGCCGGGTGCGAGCGACCAAGAAAATCGTCGCAGTCGAAGTAGTCCGTCGCGGCTTGGAAGTCACTGAAGAAGTCACCGTCAATATTGAACACACCCGGCGCCCAGCCTGTGTGGCTGAAACCGTCATTCGCCTGGTCTATTAACACAAGTTTCGGAGTTCAAATTGGCTGCATCGCCTTGAACCCGCGCCGGATGGCAGGGCTGCTCCTGCGGGGGCGCCGTAAATACATCCATGTAGGCTTAACTTCGGCATCCATGCCTCAGATACCCCGCAAAAGCAGCCCTGCCACCCGGCGCTAATCTATTTCGAACTTCGAAACTTGAGTCAATTAAAACGAACCAGACACAGGGTTCCACTGACCAAAGCTGACCCGATCCCGATTCCCCATATCCTGCACGGTTGCCACCGAGCCATAGCCCAAACGTTCAAAGCAATCTCTTACCGCCGGGCCTTGGGTCCAGCCATGTTCCAGAAACAGCCAGCCGCCTGGCACCAGAGCCCGTCGCCCCTGCACAATCAGAATACGAATATCGGCCAGGCCATCCTCGGCTGCCACCAGCGCAGACAGCGGCTCGAAGCGCACATCGCCCTGCTGCAGGTGAACGTCATTGGCGGCGATATAGGGAGGATTGGAGACCAGCAGATCCAGACTTTGGTCAGCCAGAGCTTCGCACCAGTGGCTTAAGCCTACAGTGACCGGCAAACCCAGGTGTTGCGCGTTCTCTTGTGCAAGTGCTACCGCATCCGGTTGAACATCAAAGGCACTGATGCTCCAATCCGGTCGTTCACTGGCCAATGCAAGCGCTATGGCACCGGTGCCGGTGCCCATATCCGCCACCCGCAGTGCAGTCTGGTCAAAGCGGTTCAGTATGGTCTCGACCAGCGTCTCGGTATCTGGTCTGGGAATCAGCGTACTGGCGTTTACCTTTAACGGCAGAGACCAGAATTCGCGCGTGCCGAGTATATGAGCAACTGGCTCACCGCCCAGACGCCGTTGCGTCAGATCACTAAAACGCCGTTGTTGTTCATCGGTCAGGGTCCGTTCGGGCCAGGTAAACAGCCAGGTTCGGGACTGACCGAGCACATGGGCGAGCAACAGATCCACCTCCAGCGGTTCAAGACCCTGCTGCTGGGCCCATTGCTGGGCTTGGCGAACCTGATTCAAGAAGGGATTCGGCATAGCGATGGTGTCGGTTTGGGTCGTGACACGTCAGGACTGCGCCATATCGGCCAGCAGCTGCGCCTGGTGTTCCTGCACCAGCGGATCAACCACCTGGTCCAGTGCGCCCTGCATGACTTCATCCAGTTTATAGAGCGTTAAATTGATGCGGTGGTCGGTTACTCGCCCTTGTGGGAAGTTGTATGTGCGAATCCGCTCGGAGCGATCCCCGCTGCCGACCAGGCTGCGCCGGGTATCGGCCTGTTCACGGGCCGCAGCACTGGATTGTGCATCCATTATTTTGGCCGCCAGCAACGACATCGCCCGGGCCTTGTTCTTGTGCTGGGAGCGCTCATCCTGACATTCCACCACGATGCCGGTGGGCAGGTGCGTCAGGCGAACGGCAGAATCGGTTCGGTTGACGTGCTGGCCGCCGGCACCGGAGGCGCGATACGTGTCGACGCGCAAGTCGCCTTTGTCGATCTCGACTTCGGCCAGTTCATCGGCCTCTGGCATTACCGCAACGGTGCAAGCTGAGGTGTGAATACGCCCCTGGCTTTCGGTCTCCGGAACGCGCTGAACCCGATGCGCACCGGATTCAAATTTCAGGTGCGAATAGACCTGATCGCCACTGATGCGACTGATGATTTCCTTGTAGCCACCGTGTTCGCCGTCGCTGACGGTCATAATTTCCAGCCGCCAGCCCATGCGCTCAGCATAGCGGCCGTACATTCGATGCAGATCACCAGCGAACAGGGCGGCTTCATCGCCACCGGTACCCGCCCGCACTTCCAGAAACACGTTGCGTCCGTCGTTCGGGTCTTTGGGCAATAACAGAACCTGTAATTCGTCAGTGAGGTGTTGCAAGCGCTCTTCACCGAGTCGCGCTTCATCCCGACCCATGTCGCGCATCTCGGGGTCGCTGTCGTCCATCAGCTGACGGGCATCGCGGATGTCGTTTTCGACCTCCCCATAACGGGCAAAACAACCCACCACATCCTCTAACTCTGAATATTCACGGGAATACTGACGAAAGCGGTTTTGGTCCGAGATCACCTCGGGCTGGGAAAGCAGACGCGCCAGCTCATCATATCGTTCAGACAGTTCAGTCAGTTTCTGGCGGATGGACTCTTTCATAGACGCTTGAGTGCCTTATAAATCAAACAGACGGGAAGCCCATTCACTGGCCTCCTTGTCATCACCATCACCGTGGGCTTTGCGCAAGGCCACGGTGGGTGCATGGAGTAATTTGTTGGTCAGGCCGCGTGCCAGTTGTTCCATCACCAGCTCGGCATCACCGCCCTGTTGCAAAGCACGACGGGCTTTCCCAAGTTCAACCTCTTTCAGTTGCTCGGCTTGCTGACGCAAGGCGCGAATGGTGTCAGCCGCCTGCCGTTCTTTCAACGACTGACTGAAGGCATCGGTTGAACGGGCAATGATGTCCATCGCCTCATGCGCTGCTTCCTGGCGGCTGCGCACATTGGCTTCGATGACCGTTTTAAGATCGTCCACGGTATACAGATACACGTCGGGCAGATCACCGACTTCACTTTCTATATCACGCGGTACCGCTATATCGACCATAAACACCGGTTTATGCCGGCGCTTCTTCAGGGCGCGTTCAACCATGCCCTTGCCAATGATAGGTAACTGACTTGCGGTCGAGGAAATGACGATATCCGCACCCGGTAGCTCATCCGGAATGTCCGACAACAATACCGCCCGAGCGCCAAATTCCGCCGCCAGACTTTGCGCCCGGGCCAATGTTCGGTTGGCCACCACCAGATCGGTCACGCCCTTGTCACGCAGATGTCGCGCCACCAAATCAATGGTCTCACCGGCTCCTATCAACAACGCCCGGCACCGGTCGAGCCGGTCAAAAATACGGGTGCTCAGGCGCACCGCCGCGTAGGCCACGCTGACCGCGTTTTCACCAATGGCGGTATGAGTGCGGACTTCCTTGGCGACCCGAAAGCTGTGTTGAAACAAATGATGTAACTGCTGACCGACGGAGTCGTATTCCTGGGCAACGGCGAAGGCGGATTTTAACTGACCCAAAATCTGCGGCTCACCCAGAACCATGGAATCCAGCCCGGCCGCCACCCTCCCTAAATGGGAGACCGCATCAGCATCGGCATGGATGTAGAGCGCGGCGCGCAATTCGTCGGGAGAAATACGGTGCGTTTGAGCAAGCCACTGAATCAGCGCTTCAATACCGACGGCAGGCTCAGTCAGCGAACAATAAATTTCACTGCGGTTGCAGGTGGAGAGAATCACCGTCTCTTCGATGCCGGGAATCGACAACACCGAAGACAGGGAGTCGGGCATGGTTTCGGGAGCGAAACTGACTTTCTCCCGAACGTCTACTGACGCCGTGTTGTGATTGATACCGAGGGCCAGCAATGACATGTTTGGACGGGGCCTGCTCACTTCGTTGATCAAACGCGTAGTCTACCGATTTTCGGGTCTGGAGGCGACTGTGATAACACCTTGCGTCCCAGCCGGGAAAGGTCTGCCAGCAGGCATCTTTACACGGATTTACGCTTCGCTTGCTGTACCCGGAAGTCACCCACAGGTCACTCTAACCGGGAACTCGACAGCAGTATGAGGCCGAACGTGTCACAAACAATGCAGGTCAGGCTATACTCATGATTGCCCCTGGCTATCCGATACTGAGCTGAACCACATCCCAGTGCGTAAACCCTCGCAACGTCGGTAACTGCAACGAAATTGAATCAACCAGTGCAGCAAAGAAAGGGACCCCCCGGCACAATCGATCCGGATTACCCTTTTTTGCGCAGGACGCAACCCTCACAATCAGACGGCGAAGCCAAGACACATGACATCATCAGCACCTTTCAAACGTACCCTGCTGGCCACCCTGATTCTCAGCCTGGCCCTCAGTGGCTGCACCACGACGGCCTCTCAGGCCGAATCGTCCGGTAGTTCCGCCCCGCAAACCGAAACTGATTCGGTACCGGCGCAAGCTATAGAATCCGAGACTCGCATTGCCACAACTCCGCTAACCGGCGAGTCCTTCTATACCCTGTTGCTGGCGGAAATCGCGACCAACCGTGGCGACTATGGCTCAGCCGCACAACTCTACAGCCGTCTCGACCGTCAATTCGACGACCTTGAGGTGGCCCAGCGCGCCACGGCTCTGAACCAGGTGGTCGGCAATTACGACAGCATGGGAGAGCACGCAGGCCACTGGCTCCGGCTCGAACCAAACAGTGTCGAAGGCTGGCAGGCGCTGACCATTGCCAGCCTGGCCAATGCGGATCAGGTCACCGCCAAACGGGCGTTGGACAGATGGCTAATGCTGGACCCGGATGCAGAGGTCGAGGGTGCACTGGCTGGCATCAACAGCCTGACCAACGACCAGCAAGCGAGCCTGTTACCCGTGTTCGCCGAGGCTGAAACCAGCCACCCCGATAACACCAGCATTGGCTTTGCCAACGCCCAACTGCTGTCCACACTTGGCCGCTATCAACAGGCACTGGACGTCATCAGCGCTAATCGTGCGCGACAGGACAGCCCAGACAAGGGTTTACTGGAATTCAGACTCCATCTGGAACTGAACGACATTGAGCAGGCTCGTACGATCATCAGCGAGCTCACCGGGCAATACCCCAACAATAGTCAAGTCGCAACGGCCTATGCGGGCTTCGTCTACGCAGACTCGGGCGCCAATAAAGCAGACACCCTTGAATCCCTGTTTAACCGGTTTCCGAATGAACCGGTCATAGCCCGGGCTTTTGCGCGCGAATCTTTCGATAACGGAGATTACGATACCGCTGAAGTGCTGTTCGAGCGGCTGATTCCCACCGAATTCAGCGATGAAGCGCATTATTTTCTGGGCCGGATCAGCCGCATCAACCGCTTGCCAGAAGAAGCTGCCCAGCGGTTTTTGAGCGTCCAGGCACCGCCGTACCTAATTTCTGCCCTGGCAGAACTTAGCGAGGTTTGGCAGAACAGCCGCCCCACCGATATACAGAAAGCCTTGCATCAGGCCCGGCAGGCCTATCCCGGCCAGAGCCCTGTTTTGTGGCGCATTGAAGCCGATCTGTACCGCCGCCTGGGTGACACCGAGCAGGCAATGGCCGTCTACGGCCAAGCCTTGTCAGCGCACCCGGGCGACACCAGCCTGTTGTACGACCAGGCATTGCTGGCCGCCAACCTTGGGCAATACGATTTGCTTGAGGCCAATCTGATCGATGTGCTGGAACAAGAGCCAGACAACACCTCGGCGCTGAACGCCCTGGGGTACACCTGGGCCGATCGCAATGTCAATTTGCCTCAGGCACAACGCTACATTGACCGTGCGCTGGAGCAGCAGCCCGATGACCCGGCCATTCAGGATTCCAAGGGCTGGGTGGAATATCGCCTCGGCAACCTTGAGGAAGCTGAGCGTTGGTTACGCCGTTCACTGGAGTCAATGGAATCGGATGAAGTCGCCGCCCATCTGGCCGCCGTACTGTGGGAACAAAACAAACAGGATGAGGCGCTACGCTGGCTCGACCAGGCCTTCAACTGGAACAGCAACAGCCCGACAGCCCGGGCCATCATTGAAACATTGGGCATCGACCGATGAAGTCGCTGCTGATTCTCGGCCTGGCAACACTATTGCTAACCGGCTGCGCCCGCTTCGGCACTCAACCGGGAGCCAGTGATCTGACAGAAAACTGGGCGCTATCGGGTAAAATGGCCGTTCGCAACGCCACCGAAGCGAGCAGTTTCAACGTTGACTGGGAACAGCGGGCACAGGATTTCGAGATTGAGCTGAGTGGCCCTCTGGGCCAGGGTGCCGTGCAGATAAACGGTGAGCCGGGCAAGGTAACCCTGACCAAAGGCGCCGACCAGGTAACCCGCAGCACCTTACGCGAGCTGGCCTACGAAATTACCGAACTGGATCTGCCGCTCGACTACCTTCAATACTGGGTTCGCGCCAAGCCCTACCCGGGCATCGAAGCCATCATCGACCGGGATGCCGCCAGCCGCCAGGTGCAAAGCATTAATCAGTCGGGTTGGCAGGTTGACTACCCACTGTATTTCGATGAAACCGGCGAATCGCTACCCCGAAGAATCGATTTTGCCCGCAATGGCAGCAGCGGCCGCCTGGTCATTCGTAACTGGGTTAGCGAGTTATAGCTCCAGTCTCGGAGGCTGCGCTCACTTTGGTGGCTACGCAAGGTATATCGCCAATAACCCGCACCGTGCACCGGTTAGGCTTAACCAGGGTCGGCGTAAACCCATCCATGGGGCCTGGACCGCAGCGTCCCTGCTGCGGACCACCCTGGATAAGCCTAACCGGCACACGGTGCTAACCATTTTAGCCACGGCCTACAAACTAGAGGTTAACTCTGCAATTCCGAAAACCTAAGAGATGGTTTATTGGTCCTCAGGACCCTCTGAGTCTGGCACTACCTCATCCATCGCTGACGTCAGCGCCGGTAACCCCTGCTTCATTTGCACCGCATTCGCATACTGGCGCAACATATAGGGTTTAAGGGTATCCCGCGTTACCGCAACCCGCTCTGCCAGCTTCACGGCATCTGCGTTTGTCGGTTCAGTTTGGTCACCGTGCAAGATGGCGTGAGCCCATTCATTGGATTCGTACAAGCGGTAATGCTGATGCACCTGGGCGTCGATTGCCGCTGCGACATCGGTGTCTTTTTCATAATCACCGTTCAATACTTCGCCAAAGGCCAGATGGACCCGGCCTTTCCAGCCGGTCATACCGCGGGCAATCGACTGAACATCCTCATGGGCCTTTTTCTTGTAACCGCCTTTATGCTCCTGCGCATAGAGTTCACGCGCTTTGGACAAATCGAGCGGGTCCACTTCATAGCTGATGGTCACCGGAACGATATTCAACTCGCGAATGTAGCTGGCGTAGTCGCGATCTTTGGGTTTGCTCAGACTGAACATGCCGATTACGGCTGGGTTGGTTTTGTCGAAGCCATCTTTGGCGCGACCTTCCCGCTGGGCGATCCAGACATTTGCCTGATCGGCGGTAATACAATGATGAATGTAGCGCGACAGGATCTGAGCTTCTTTCAGTTTGGCTTTCATGCCCTTGACTGAGCGGCGCACGATGAAGCTCTTGTTCAAGCGCATCAGATCGCTGACAAAAGGCTTGCTCAGCAGGTTATCTCCGATGGCGATTCGTACGGTCTGGAACCCCGCGTGATAGAGCGACCAGTTCACCATGGCCGGGTCCATAACGATGTCGCGGTGGTTGGAGACGAATAGATAACCCTTGTTTGGGTCGAGCGCATCGAGTCCCGATACGGTCAGATCCGCCACGCTTTTATCGAGGATCCGTTTTAGATAGCCACGCAGCCGGGGCTGAAAATCTTCAACGCGACGAATACCGCGGAACTGCCAGGCGAGGCCCAGACGAATAAGGGAGCGCAGCAACCAGGGGGCTTTGCGGTTCATACCCGGCGCTACCCAGGCGCCAATGGCCGCATGCATTTCCGGGTCGGCGAGCACACGCTTCAGGACGAGCGGAACTTCGTCGTCGTTAAAGGGGCGAATATCGTCAAATTCTGCAGTCATAGAGCCTTATCAGACCAATAAAAAGCGGCTACTGTACTCCAAGTCGGCCTGAAAATCAGGCTCGGACCCGGGGGCTCGGACAAAAAGCATTCAGACCCGGGCAACGCTCAAGCTTCACCGGGTACCGTTAAACCAACGCCCTTCAGAATAACGTGGGTCAGGGTACGTTCGGCCTGTTCAAAGTCGGCTTCGGTTAGCCCCTCACTGTCCAGCGCCCACTCAATTTGGGTGGCGAAGTCGGCATAGTGCTGGGTGCTTCCCCAGATCATAAACAGCAGGTGCAAGGGGTCGATCGGGTCCATCTTGCCGGCGTCGATCCAGGCCTGAATCACGTTGGTCCGCCCCAGTGCCCAGTGATGCATTTCCTGAGCCAGGTACTTTTTCAGATGCGGGGCACCCTGTATCACCTCGATGGCAAAAATTTTTGAGGCCAGAGGGTGGCTACGGGAATAGCGAATTTTGGAACGAATGTAGGCGTAAATCGTTGCGGCCGGGTCTTCATCGGCGGTGGTGGTGTTAAACGCCTGGTTCCACATGCCCAGAATATCTGACAACACCGCGCCGTAGAGGCCAATTTTGCTTTGAAAATAATACAGGATGTTGGATTTGGGCAGACCCGCGCGTTCAGCGATGGCATTCAGCGAGGTTCCCTTGAAGCCATGCTGCGCGAATTCAATTTCCGCCGCCTCAAGTATGATGGCCTCGTTCTGCTGCCGGATTCGCCCTGCCTTTTCCTTGGTTTGGAATTCTTCTTTCAAGCGTTTCTGGGCCTGGTCGACCATGATGACTTCCTGCACTGAGGTGATAGAAAGAACGAAGACAGTGG
Source organism: Saccharospirillum sp. (assembly GCF_040881935.1). NCBI lineage: Bacteria > Pseudomonadati > Pseudomonadota > Gammaproteobacteria > Oceanospirillales > Saccharospirillaceae > Saccharospirillum > Saccharospirillum sp. The sequence goes on from NZ_JBBECH010000072.1 coordinate 39,528, forward strand.
TCAACGACCAGTACTCGCTTGCCAGTCTAACTCACTGATTCCGCGTACATTTCGAGCTTAAGCGGCTTCCCGTTTCAATGCAACTGAGAGTCTAGGTCCGACAGACTCCTAGGCGCTGTAAAGCCGCTCACCAGCGACCCAGGTGGCTCGGGTGAGGCGCTCATCACCCAGTATCAGCGTTGCGAACAATGCTTCTTCGAGTGAGTTTGCGTGCGCCAGCCGGGCACTGAGGTTGGCACTGCGGGTCGAATCCAGCACCACCAAATCCGCCATTTTGCCGCTGTCCAGAGAGCCAATTTGAGTGTCCAGATGCAGTGCCCGGGCGTTACCTGCGGTCATCTGGTGCCACAACGCATTGGCAGTGAGCTTGTAGCCTTGCAACTGCCCGACTTTGTAGGCCTCTGCCGCCGAGACCAGCTGTGACAACGATGTTCCTCCGCCAACATCGCTCGCTAACCCCAATACGACACCCTCCCGCTCTGCCCGGGCGAAATCAAACAGGCCGCTGCCGAGAAACGTATTGGACGTCGGGCAGACTGCAATGCGCGCCTGATGTTCTCGCAATGCAGTCCATTCCCGGTCGGTCAGATGCAACCCATGCGCCAGCACTGAGCGTTCGTGGAGTAATCCATAGTGTTGGTAGACATCCACGTAATCCCTCGACTTGGGAAACAACGACTGCACCCAACTGACTTCATCCGGGTTTTCCGAAACATGGGTTTGCAGATACAACCCTCTGGCCTCCTGCTGCAATGCCCCGGCCCGTTCCAACTGAGCTTCGGTGGACGTAGGTGCAAAACGAGGCGTAACGGCATACTGCAACCGGTCGGTGCCGTGCCAGCGATGGATCAGCCGGGCGCTGGCGTCAAAGCCGCTGTTGACGGTATCGCTGAGGTAATCCGGGCAATTACGGTCCATCAGCACCTTGCCAGCAATGAGGGCCATGCGACGCTCGCGAGCGGCTTCGAACAAAGCGTCGGTCGCGGCTTCATGCACTGTGCCAAACACCATGGCTGTGGTGGTGCCATGCGCGAGTAGCGCGTCCAGAAAGACATCACTTTGATGGCGGGCGATCACCGGGTCTTCGAAGCGGCGTTCGGCCGGAAAGGTGTAGCGGTTCAGCCAGTCGAGCAATTGCTCGCCCCAACTGGCGATCACCGGCATTTGGGCAGCGTGGACGTGAGTGTCGATCAGGCCGGGGATGATCCAGGCATTGCCGTAATCAACAACCGTTGCAAAGGACTGCTGAGTAACCGACAATTCCGCGGCTGGCCCGTGCCAGGCAATGCGTCCCTGCACAATAACCAGTGCCGCCTTCGGGCAATGTCGAATCTGGTCGACCTGGGGGAAATCGATGCTTTGGCCCAGCAGTAACGTGGCCTGGGCCGCTTGATCGGCGGTAAAGCGGGCCGAAGGATCTGTCGCCGGTGAGCTATTATTCTGTACGGGCTTGGTCATGAGCGGTTCACGGGTGATTCATACAGGCAGACTGTATCAAAGCTGACCGAAAGGTCAACTAGCCTCTTCAGGGCAGCCACAGCGTGAATACTGCCCCACCATGGTCGGGGTGATTGGTCAGTTTGCTGAAACCTTCAGCCTCTCCCTGACGGTGCAACTAGGATTACCTCCACCCCTGCGCCCTCCTTCACTCACTTTTTCCCCTGCGGCATGGAATAGCCCGGGGGTTTCCAGTATTGTCTGGGCCATAAAGCGATAACATACGGCACTGTGAATACACATAAATAACATCGGTCATGCGCTACACTAGCGCTCAAGAGGCGCTAACACGACCGATTTAGACGTTGATTCACGGTTCTGGCACCAAAAAACAGGCTTGAGCCTACTTTTTACTGATTCATTTACCTATACCTACATTTTCTAACCACACGGAATCCGACAGTTATGACAGATCGCCCTTCTTCCCTCGACAAAGCGGACCTGATCGAATGCGGTTACGGACGCATGTTCGGGCCGGGTAATGCCCAGCTGCCGGTCGATAACATGCTGATGATGGACCGCATCGCCCTGATCACCGATGAAGGTGGCCAGTATGGCAAAGGCGAAATCATCGCCGAGCTCGACATCAACCCGGACCTCTGGTTCTTCCAGTGCCATTTCCCCGGCGACCCGGTCATGCCCGGCTGCCTGGGCCTGGATGCCATGTGGCAACTGGTCGGCTTCTTCCTCGGCTGGCGTGGCAATGCCGGCAGAGGCCGTGCGCTGGGCGTTGGCGAACTGACCTTCAAAGGCCAGATCATGCCGGATGCCAAGAAAGTCGTGTACAAGCTGAACATTAAGCGCGTGATGGAATCCCGCCTGGTCATGGGCATTGCCGATGGTGTGGTTGAATGCGACGGCAAACCCATCTACTTTGCCAAGGACCTGAAAGTCGGTCTGTTCAAACCTGAACAAATGGGAGCCTGATCGTGAAAAGAGTCGTAGTTACTGGCCTTGGCATCGTCTCCTGCCTGGGCAATGACGCTGAAACCGTCACCGAGAGCCTGCGTGAAGGCAAGTCGGGCATTCGATTTAACCAGACATACGCCGATATGGGCATGCGCAGCCACGTTAGCGGCACGCCCGACATTAACCTGGCCGACCACATTGACCGCAAAGCCATTCGTTTTATGGGCAAAGCGGCGGGCTATGCCTACATTTCAATGGATCAGGCGATCAAGGATTCAGGCCTAACCCCCGAGCAGGTCTCGAACATCCGCACCGGCCTGATCGCCGGTTCCGGCGGTGCCGATTCCGACAGCCAGACCGAAGCCGCCGACATCCTGCGTGAAAAAGGCCTGAAACGGGTAGGCCCCTACCGTGTCACCCAGACCATGGGTTCAACGGTATCAGCCTGCCTGGCCACGCCGTTCCAGATCAAGGGTGTTAACTATTCCATCACCTCAGCCTGCTCCACCAGTGCTCACTGCATTGGAAACGCGGCAGAACTGATTCAGCTCGGCAAACAAGACATCGTCTTCGCCGGTGGCGGTGAAGCCGAGCACTGGACCATGAGCTGCCTGTTCGACGCCATGGGTGCCCTCTCCACCAAGTACAACGACGAACCGGAACGTGCGAGCCGCGCTTACGATGCCGATCGTGATGGCTTCGTCATCGCCGGTGGCGGCGGCATGCTGATTCTGGAAGAGCTGGAACACGCCAAAGCCCGCGGTGCCAAAATCTACGCTGAAGTCGTCGGCTACGGCGCCACCAGCGATGGCTACAACATGGTCGCGCCGAGCGGTGAAGGCGCAGTACGCTGCATGCAGATGGCAATGAGCACGGTCGATGGCGACATCGATTACATCAACGCCCACGGCACCTCGACACCCGCTGGCGACGTCACCGAACTGAAAGCCGTTCGCACGGTCTTCGGCGATGCCATGCCTCCCGTTGCCTCCACCAAGTCACTCTCCGGTCACAGCCTCGGCGCCGCTGGCGTGCAGGAAGCGATATACTCCCTGCTGATGATGCAAAACAACTTCATCGCCGCCAGCAAAAACGTAGAGAACCTGGATCCGGAAGCTGGCGACGCCAACGTCGTCACCGAACGCAAAGACAACGTGACTCTGAACCGGGTGATGTCAAACAGCTTCGGTTTCGGTGGTACCAACGCGACCTTGGTTATGCAGCGGTATCAAAGTTAAGTCCTGTTGCCTGGAGCTCGCGCTGGCCACCGGGTCTGCCTGTCCGGGGTCGGCGTGAATCCATCCATGGAGTCTAGGCCGCAGCGTCCCTGCTGCGGACTACCCCGGCCAGGCAGACCCGGCAGCCAACACTTGTTTCTCGGGTTAATCTTAGCCAGAAAAAACCCGTTTAAAATATGCATAAAAAAAGGGTCGCCAATTTTGAGCGACCCTTTTTTTATGCATATTTTCTTGCCAAAACTTTCACTAAAAACTCAGTTTAAATTCCCTTTCTTATACAACTCTTCATAGCAATAATTCGTCGCTTCAACAAAACCTTCCACGGAACCACAATCAAACCGGGTACCCTTGAACCGGTAGGCCATCACAACCCCATCCTGTGCCTGGGTCATCAACGCATCGGTTAACTGAATTTCATTGTTCTTGCCCGGAGGCGTTTCACGCAAAATATCGAAAATATCCGGCGTTAGGATATAGCGGCCAATTACAGCCAGATTGCTCGGGGCGTCTTCTTTATTGGGTTTTTCGACCATGCTTTTTACGCGATACAGGCCATCTTTCACTTCCTCGCCTTCGATGACACCGTATTTGTGGATCTCATCTTCAGGTACTTCCATTACCGCGACAATGGAGCAGCGAAATTTCTTGAAGACCTTGACCATTTGTGCCATCACGTTGTCGCCATCGAATTCTGGTATACACAGGTCGTCGGCGAGCACGACGCCAAAGGGTTCGCTACCGATCAGGGTTTCGCCAGCCAGAATGGCATGGCCGAGGCCCTTCATTTCTTTCTGGCGGGTGAAAGAGAAGACGCCTTCGTGCATGACGTGACGAATCGAGGTCAGGTACTTTTCTTTATCGGAGCCATTAATCTGGTGTTCCAGCTCGTAGGAAATGTCGAAGTGATCGGCGATGGCGCGTTTACCCCGGCCAGTTACAAAGCCAATTTCATACAAGCCGGATTCGATGGATTCTTCCACCCCGTATTGCACCAGGGGTTTATTGACGATGGGCAGCATTTCTTTGGGGAGGGCTTTGGTGGCCGGTAAAAACCGGGTGCCATAGCCACCCACAGGAAACAAACATTTGCGGATCATGTTACGTCCTCTTCCAGTGTGTTCATCTCCGCTGAGCGGGCCTGTCCGGTCGGGACTTATCTGGTAACTGCTGCCAGTGTCTCCCGAATCGGCACCCGGCTTGTCTCAGCGAGTCTGTGTTCAGTCTTGCAATTCCCTGACCAGTAACATTTCCGGCGCGACCATTGCGAAGCAAAAGAAAAAGGTCTACCTCTCCCCGGCCCTGATTAGCCGGGCGCGGTACCCGGATCAGCCAAAGGGAACGGCCAGCCCTTAAATCGATCATCATTTTGCACCAAAATGACCAACAGCACCAATGCAGTGCATGTCGACCCAGCCCGCACCAAACTCAGATCGAATTGTGACGAAAAAGCATAACCGCCCATCTGGTCAGTCAGGGTTGGGCGCCGCCGCCAAACCATAAAAAAATCCTCGCGCGACAAGGGAGGATTACGCCGGCGAGGATTGCAAAACCAGTAATGCATCCATTACATCAGAATAAAGACCACACACAGGGCCGTCAGAATACCCAGTATCAGGTTAAACTTCCGCAGTCGTGCCGGGTCTTCCAGCCAACGGCGCAGCTGGGAGCCAAGCACCGCCCAGACGCAACTGCAAGGGTAAGTCATGAGAGCGAACATAAAGGCCACGGTTAGTGCACTCGGCCAGTACGCATCACCCGGCAAGCTGAAGGCTGCTATGCCGGTAATCGCCATGGCCCAGGCTTTGGGGTTCACGATCTGAAACAGCGCGGCATGCCACCAGTGCATCGGGCGGGCATCGCCATCGACACGGGCCATGCCGCCCGCGGTGGCGATGTTCCAGGCAAGCCACAACAGGTACACCGACCCGATAATTTTAAGCGCCCAATGCAACTGTGGCATGGCCAGCAACAGCGCGCCGATGCCACTGGCGACCAGTAAGTTCAGCGTCAGAAAGCCAATGAAAATACCGGTAATGTGCGGCATCGTACGGCGCAGCCCGAAGTTCATTCCGGAGGCCGTCACCATCAATACATTGGGGCCCGGAGTGATTGTTGTACTAAACGTATAAATCACAATAGGCAATAAAAACCCGAGGGTTATTGCGTCCATTTATTCAAACCTCACAGGCTGCACCGGCAGCCCCGATAGATGGTTCAGTCGACCAATTCGACATTGATTCGTTTGTTTTGTATGCATTGGTTTTTTACTGAAAATTCGAACCACCCGGGTTTCCAGCTCTGTTTGATAGGCATCCTGATAAAAGCGATATGAAGTCATAAATCGTCCTTTGTATCGATACAATTATAACCATAAAAACTAACATTAACGATGCACGTCGTATTAATCGGGCAATTAATCCAAATCAAGGTTCGACAAAAGCGAACAATTGCAGTGTAATACGACGACAATTCACTGCAAGTAGTTCTTTGTCACCATGACAATACTAACACTGGCCGGACAGACCGGGCCAAAATACAAGGCACTGGCCAACAGCATCGAGCGTGCCGTTCATGATGGCGAACTGAAGCCCGGCGACCGCCTGCCTACGCACCGGCATCTGGCCGAACAATTGGGTGTAACCGTTGGCACCGTTACCCGCGCCTATGCCGAAGCCGAACGTCGCCGGTTAATAGAAGCCCGGGTCGGCAGTGGCACCTTTATTCGCGGCCTGAACCCCGGCACCGCCAGTTTTAAAGTCACCGACTCGACGGTCGATACCGGCATTGATCTGGGCTTTAGTATTGCGCTGGAACTGGATCAACCGGAACAATTAACACGCACGCTGGCAACACTGCAGCACTCCGATGTTCTACCGCACCTATTGCGCTACCAGTCTGAATTTGGTCTCGAACACCACCGCGAAGCGGGGCGTCGCTGGTTATTGAAGACCGGCCTTGGCGACTTCAACCGGGACGACCTGCTGGTCACCCTGGGCGGTCAGCATGGTTTTTATGTTGCGCTCAATGCCTTGTTGCAACCCGGCGATGGCTTGGCCTGTGAAGGGCTGACCTATCCCGGCTTGGTCACTGCGGCAACTCAGCAAAATCTGCGACTAATGCCGCTAGCCATAGACGACCAGGGGCTGACCCCTGAGGCGCTGGAAAGCCAGTGCCTGCGCCATCCACCGCGTGCACTGTACCTAATGACCCGAATGCACAACCCGACGGGCGGGTCGATGTCACAACAACGCATTGATGAACTGGCGCTGATTTGCCGCCAGTATCAGATCACCGTCATTGAAGACGATGTGCAGGGTTGTTTGGGCGATCCGGCCCGGCCCTCCTTCAGCCAGCGCCACCCGGGCATTACCATCACCATTGCTAGTCTATCCAAAGCGCTGTGTGGCGGCTTGCACGTTGGCTTCATGCGCGCACCGGAAGAATGGGTCAATGCCGTCGGCGCAGCCTTCCGTGCCACCTGCTGGATGGCGATTCCGCTGACGACTGAAATCGCCTGCGACTGGCTAAACAATGGCTATGCCGATCAACTGTTGGCACGCCAGCAAGCCGAGATCGAGTGGCGTCAGAATGCGGTCTGCGAACGGCTGAACCAGGCCGGAATGTCCCCACGCGGTGGCGGGTTCAACGTCTGGCTGGATTTACCCGCCCCCTGGCGCGCCGTCAACCTGGTAGCGCGCGCTGCCGAACATGGCATTCAATTTAAGCCGGCTGAAGTGTTTGCAGCAGGTCAGTTTTCCGCACCTCAGGCCATACGCATTTGTATCGGTGGCCGGCTGAAACGCGATACTTTACTCAGCGCCATCGACACCCTGATTTACCTGATCCAGACCCCGGGCAATGCCCAGGATTCACAGACCAACATTTGAGACGACTATGGCATCCGCAACGCGCAGCGGCGCATTCTACGCACTAACAGCCTACATACTCTGGGCTGTGGCACCCATCTATTTTAAAGTCATGAACGATGTTGCGGCAGCCGAGTTATTGTCGCACCGCATTATCTGGTCTTTCTTGTTAACACTGGGTCTGATTTTTTTGTTTCGCAAACGCGCGGCACTGATGACCGCATTGAAATCCTCCCGTACCCGCTGGAATCTGCTGGCCTCTACGGTACTGATCGGGTTTAACTGGGGGTTGTTTATTTGGGCAGTGCAGAGCAATTACATGCTCAGCGCCAGCCTCGGCTACTACATCAACCCGCTGATGAATATATTGCTCGGTATGATCTTTTTCAGAGACCGGCTCGACAGAGTTCGCACCATCGCCGCCCTGCTTTGTGTCGCCGCTGTCGCCTTCGAGCTGATCCAGTTCGGTCGCTTGCCCTGGGTTGCACTGTTGCTGGCCACCAGCTTTGCGCTGTACGGTCTGGTGCGTAAAAAAATCGGCGTCGACAGCTTCACCGGTATGGCACTGGAAACCGGGTTACTACTACCCATTGCCGCTGGCTATCTATTGTTTGCCACCAGCCCCACCACCAGCCTGATCGAAAACACCTGGTCGATTAACCTCCTGCTGTTTGCTGCAGGCCCCGTCACCATGGTGCCATTGATGTGCTTCGCGGCAGCGGCCAACCGCATCAGCCTGACTGCACTCGGGTTCTTTCAGTACATAGCCCCAAGTGGCATGTTTTTACTGGCGGTGTTCGTTTATGGCGAAACGCTGAGCCCGGGAAAACTGGTGACCTTCGGTCTAATCTGGGCGGCGTTGCTGTTGTTAACACTCGACTCGTTGCGCACCCTGGGGCGCAACCAGTCCGCCAAGCGTGCCCTTAAAGCATCCAACGCTGCCACCAGTCCCAAATAAACAGCGCTGACAACGCCACAAAAATAACCCCGGCGCCCCGGTCAATCCAGTGGCGTCGATTCAGAAACCGGCGTTGCAGCGCCGGTTGCGACAACACCCAACCGACCAGACCAAACCACAGGCTGGTGACCACAAACACATACCCGACCAGGGCAGATTGCATCCAGCCATTCAGACCCTCAACCAGTTGCACCAGAATCGCCGAGAAAAACAACAGCGCTTTCGGGTTCAGCACATTGGTTAAAAACCCCTGCCAGAAATCGCCCCGGTCACTGACCTTCGCCGCACTGTCCAGCGGCTGACCGGGCGGTGCAGGCTGGGCGCTCAGCCCGCCCCAGCCGAGGTACAATAAATAACCAATACCCAGCCAGGGCATGGTCATCGCCAGCCAGCGACTCGACTGTACCAGCGCTGAAACGCCCAACACAGCAACCAGAGTATGCAAGGTGACCCCCAGACCAATGCCCAGGGCGTTCAACGTACTGGCGCGCTTACCGCGCGTCAGTGCCGATTTAACCACCAGCGCAAAATCCGGCCCCGGGCTGATTACAGCGGCGGTATAGACCAGTACAAAGGGCCACCAGGCGGGCATAAACCTCTCCAAAAATAGACAATAAACAACGTTCGAAGACTACCAGAAGCCGGAACCGTATGGCGAGCCTTGCCAGGTAGTCGCCAAACTCATGCAGAGTCGGCAGATGTTCCTGATTCTCGGTTTCCAAACTTTCAGCCACCGGTTGGCCAGATAACCGCACAGGTCGCGCATCCACAAGGTTAAGGCGTGCTGCTGATAACCGCTGTGGTCGCAGCTCAGTAGACTGGCTCCATCGCCGGGTTTAAGTGCCGGGCCAACACGCATCATTGCTGGAGACTTAAATGAAGATCGAAACGTTTTTCGACCACCTGTGGCAGGACTACATCAATATGACGCCTCAGGCCGAGGCCATTGCCGACGCCCTTATCGCCCGGGGCGAAGTGGTGCAAAATGACCACGTTGCTTTTCGCACCTTTAACATTGGCCCGATTCAGTTGAAGTACCTCGAACCCTTTATTCTGGACATGGGATACAGCCGCTACGAACCCTATCAGTTCCCGTCGAAAAAACTGGATGCCTATGGGTACATTCCACCGCGCCCGGACATGCCCCGTATATTCCTCAGTGAACTGCGCGTCGAAGAGCTCACCGATACGGCTCAAGCCATTATTCACCGCCTGGTTGACCAGATTGCCCCGAATGACATCGCCGATGCGTCTATATTCTGGCGCGGCCCTTTATGGCAAACCCCGTCTTATGAAGATTACGAGCAGCTGGCCAGCGAATCGGAATACGCAGCCTGGCTAAGCGTGATTGGCCTGCGCTGCAACCACTTCACCATCAACGTGAACGCCCTGAATAGCATCAATGACATCGAACAGATGAACCAGATGATCGAAGAGCTCGGTTTCAGCATCAACGAGGCCGGTGGTCGGGTTAAGGGGTCATCGGCTGTATTGCTCGAACAGGGTTCAACCAAAGCCAGCGTGCAGCCCTTTACCTTTGCCGACAGTAAACAGCACGACGTAACGACCTGCTATTACGAGTTTGCCAAACGGTATCACGATGACGAGGGCAATCTGTATCAGGGCTTTGTCGCGGCCAGCGCCGACAAGATTTTCGAGTCGACCGACATGCGCAAAAGCTGATTACACCCGCTGTGCCGTTAGCAGCTGATGGCCCAGCCCCGGCTCTTGATCGTGCCATCGGCATTTGTCAGCCAGTATTGGACTGGACGCTGGATGACCAGCGCCCGCATGCCGATATGGCTGTTTTTCGCCACAAAAAGGGCGAAGTCGTGATTGCGCTAATTCTGCAAAGGTCACCCCCCGGTGGGCTTGGCCCTCTGCCCTACCTCAACTGCCATGGGCGACTGGCGCGCGCTGGAGCAGGTAAAGCATTACGGCGGACGAATTGAAAAAACCATCCACCCACTGGCGCCCTTTGGTTTTCGCGCGGTCATCCGTGACAGCGAAGGCAACCGGGTGGCGCTGCACAGCATGGTGATGAACTGAGTATGTGTCTTTGCGTCTTTAATTATCGTCCCGGGCATGAATGGCCCTTGTTGCTGGTTGCCAACCGCGATGAATTCCTTGATCGCCCGGCAGACCCCATGCATTGGTGGGACCCCACAGAGCAGCGCCCTGTTCCGGTTCTGGCCGGACGAGATCTAAAAGCCGGAGGCACCTGGCTGGCGGCTGACCCCGCCGGTCGCATAGCGCTGCTCACTAACATCCGCCCCGGGCATCTGGGTCAAACTGGCCAGCGCAGCCGCGGCGAACTGCCGCTGGCGTTTTTACAGCAACCACACGACATCGCCACCTTCCATCAATCCCTGCGACCAGACATTGACCAATACGGTGGGTTCAATCTGGTATTGTTCGACGCTCAGGGGTTGTTCTGGTTCAGTTCGGACCACCCGCAAGGCGAGTGGTTAACACCAGGGATTCATGGGCTCAGCAACGATGCGATGAACACCCCCTGGCCCAAGGTAGCACTGGCCCGTGAGCAGATGGCCGACTGTCACCAAAGGATGGAAACAACACCCTGGCTCCCGGACGATCTGGCCATACTGCCGATACTGGCAGACCCGCACACCCAATCGGATGCTCACCTTCCCGATACCGGTGTTCCCCTGGACTGGGAACGAACCCTCTCCGCCCAGACGATCACCTCGGAACGTTACGCCAGTCGATGCCGCACCTGGATAGCCGTGCACCGTAGCGGCCGACTGCAGGTCAGCGAAGCGCAACTGAGCCCCGATGGCACCATGGCCGAGCCTCGCGTATTCGCCTGGCAGGCGTAGTCTGCAGTTAAAGCCTGCGATGCTCGTGGGTAGGCATTTTCAGACGAACCGCATCGACCCGCTCCAGGTCGGTGTCAATCGTTAGCCCCTGCTCACCCTCTCCCGCGCCTTCAACGTCACCCCAGGGGTCAACCACCAGGCTGTGGCCCCAGGTGCGGCGTTTCTCGTCGTGCTGTCCGCCCTGATTGGCGGCGACCAGATAGCTGGCATTTTCGATGGCCCGGGCGCGGCACAGAACTTCCCAGTGCGCCTGGCCAGTCGACCAGGTAAACGCCGACGGCACCACAAAGGTATCCACACCCCGGCTGCGTTGCAGCCGGTACAATTCGGGAAAGCGCAGGTCGTAACAGACGCTGAGTCCCCAGTGGCCCCAGGGCGTTTTAACGGTGACCACATCCTGGCCTGGCTGATAATGGTCTGACTCGCGATACTGTCCCTGGGCATCACCCACGGCCGCATCAAACAGATGAATTTTATCGTAATGCGCCCGCACTTCGCCCTGATCGTCCAGTACGTGCAAGCGGGCTCTCGGTTTCGCCTCACCTGGCATCAGTACGGGTACCGTGCCAGCGACAACCCAAAGCCCATGACGACAAGCCGCTTCACGCAAGTGCTGGCCAACCGGCCCGGTGAAGTCAGTCTCTGCAGCCGCCAGGTCCCGCGCCACTCCGCCACCGAAGACAGCAAACATTTCAGGTAATTGAATCGCCTGGGCCCCTGCCTCGGCCGCCGCCTGCACATGCCGGTCTACTTGATCGAGATTGTCTTCAAGATGCCGGGAACTGATCATCTGAGCCAGATACCACTTCATAAAAACCTCCTATCATCGACAAAACCGGAGGATGACCGGGTGTCAGGGCGAACCCGGGCTGCCCGGATTCGTCGGTACTACGTTGCGCAACCGATCACTGACACTGGGGTTCAATGCACTGCCGGTGTTGTTGTCGAACACACGATAAAACCGCAGTTCCGGTTCCTCGAGCGATCCGGTCACGTGCATACGTGCAGAACTAAGGCGTTCCAGCTCGTTATTGAACACCCGCTCGGTCACGTAAATGGCCGCGGCCGCCTGCGGCGACACACCAGCCAGTAAGGCCACCAGAGGAAAGGTGCTGGACAGCGGCACGGTCATGACCATATCGACATCCAGCACATCGCGAACCAGGTCGGCATCGCCACTGAAACGGAATTTAATCGCCGGCCCGTCAATCAGCAAGCGGTCACCTACGCGCGCAAAACCCCGGTCAAACAGCAATTCACCTTCGATGACATCGTAGCTGATGCCATCGCGAATCAGGTCGGAAAAGTCCAGCGCCAGACGGCGCAGAACCCGGGTGAAATTCAGCAAACCAACCAGTTTCACGCCTTCGTATTCATCCAGCTCAAGAATAGACCCATTGGTCAGGCGCAATTCGATCCCGCCGCGTAGACGGTCAAAATCAAAGTAGGCGGGCGTGCCCGGCCATTCGAAATCCAGATCAAACTGACCCGTTCGACTTTCGAGCACCGGGGCGTAGTCCCAGCTTTGCAGCACCCTCAATATGTTGCCGGTTCGAACCTGGCCCTGGAAAGCCGTGCGGTGCTGGTTATCCAGGTACCGCCAGGTCAATTCTCCCTCCAGACGCGCCTCGGGCATTTCTACTCTCAGATTCCGCAGCACCGCGTTGCCGTCCTCGCGCCGGATCTCAGCCCGCCAACTGCCCATATCGCGACCGTCAATTGACAGCCGGGCAATTTGCATATTCGCATCCGGCAGTTCATTCGGACGCAACATGGCCATCGGATCCGGCGCGGGCGTGTCTTCAGCGCCAGCCTCCGGCGAGGCACCGGCGCTCGGAGGCGTACGATTAATATTCACAAAATCAAAGTCGGCAAAATGAGGATCCCCGTTGAATGGGATCAAAACCCGGCCACTCAGTTCCCGGGCTTCCAGGGTCGTCAGCCAGCCCTCATCACTGCTGAGCACCTGCACCCGTGGCTGAGTCCAGTTCAACCCCTGGCCACGCCACAGTGCGCCTCGCAGGTTCACTTCGCGCACCAGTTGTGAACCGGCCTCGGATCCGAGCTCAGCCAGTGGCGACCCGGCTTCCTGATAAACCTCACCTACCGATTGCAAGGCCTCGCGCCACTGATCGATATTAGCTTCGGGCAGCAGGGCATCGACATAAACCCCTGATCGCTCCCGGCGTACCAACGGCGTATTGAGGGCAAGCGTTCCGGCTTCTATCCGGTTCCCGGGTGAGAGGTCAAATGACCATTGCAATATCTCGTTGTAATGGCCGGTAATGCCCAGCCCCTCGCTTTCGGCAAACACCAGGTCCAGCGCAAGCGGACGCACCTGTTCCGCCGTCTTACCCAGAACGGCCGGAAATGCCAGCGGCAGGTTTACCAGATCCGATTGCACGGTAATATGGGTCTGGCCCGGCAAAAAATCCAGTCGGGTATCGATGTTAATCTGGTAGGGCTGGCCAGAAAGCCAGGGGTCTTCGAGCCAACGCCCCCAGGCATCAACGGGAGTATTACCGGAAACCGAGAGGCTGACCCGGGTATCAGCCCCGGTCAGATCAGAAGTCAGTTGTGCCTGGTGTTCAGCCCCAAACAGCCGCCCGTCGAGACGATCCGAATAAAGCCCGCGCGCGCTGCTATAACCGATATCACCGCTAAGATCCGACACGGTAAGATCCAGTTCGGCCAAATTCAGAGTGCCGTTGTCCAACTGGCTGGTCAGCGCAATGTCGATTGGCGCCTCGCTCAACGGAACGGTTAGGTCCAGCGTCGCTTCGGTGACCCCGGACAGGGTCCAGTCACTGACCACATCCGCCGCCAGAAAGTCGAGCGGACCCTCCTGCTTGAACAACGCCAGAGCTTCGCCAGCATCGGCCGCCACGTCGAGGTCGATGAGCAGTTGCCGCTCGGAGAAAGGCAGGTGCAAACGGCCGCTGCGCAGCGCTATGCCAGCCAGATGACCGCTCTGTGCGTCGACCTGCAGATCATCGAGTGACACCCTAACCTGACCCGACCCGCCGGTGATCGCAGGCCAACGATCATTAAACCGCACCTCAGCGTCATCGACATCGGTCACTAGGGCCAGTCCACTCTCGGTCATTCGGCCGCTTCGAAAGCCAGAAACAAAGGAAAAATCCAGATCGGAAAACCGAGCCGACTGAAGGTTGTCCAGAATCCAGGGTTTGACCTGGGCTGGCAGGCGATAGTCTGGCGTCAGCCGTTTGGCCCAGTTAGCGTTGGTGGTATCCGCTGCCACGGCCAGCCGAAAACCCACTTCACGAACATCGGCGGCAACATCACTGCCATTCACCAGGTCCACGCGCCAGTGACCAGTCAGAGGCTGCGCCGAAACGCCTGCGGTACGCTGCGCGGCATCGGGTGCGATGGCCACTTCATGGTGCCCCTCCAGTTGCACCCCGGCGCCCGCCGACCAGCGAATATCCAGTAACCCACTGATGCGCTCAAACAGAAATGGCTGCTGATAAATGGCTGGAAGCTCGAAAGTAACATCGGTGTTATCGAAATCAAGGCGCGCCGTCGCCCCCTCAGCCCGCACTTGGCCGCTGATTCCGGTTATGCCTGGAATACCCGCATAAGGTTGCATCTGCAAATCAATGACATTCGCCGTCATCCTCAGAGAATCGGGCTGACCGGTACGATAAGCCACCTTACCCTGGTCAATGCTGGCTTGTGGAAACGCCCGATCCCAGTAACCACTGCCGTCATTCAACGCCAAATAAGCGCTGATGGGAGCCATTGGCAGTTGATCCCATTGCACCTGCCATTGAGACTGACGCTGGCTCGCCCGAACGATGAAATCGCCCTGAACCTCGGGTTCTGCTCCACCAGACCGTTCCAGTTCATGGGAAAAATGACGTACCCAGAGGTCCGTACCCGCGGTGGTCCGTTCGGCAAACAACTCCATATCCAGATTGCGCAGCGTCAACCCGGCGCGGCTACCAGTAAAGCGGGTAACCGGGCTTTGCAAACGAACCTGCGCCGACTGCCATTGATCACGGGTCAGACTGATCCAGTACTCACCCGCAAGCGAGGCCTGACGCATGTCCGGCAGACGCTCCTGCAGCCAGGGCGCCATATCAAAGGCACCGTGCCGTGCGTATAGGCTCACCTCATATTGATTGTTACGGCGAGTGCTTTCCAGTTGCAGTTCGATGGGAACCGTCAGGCCATCAAAATTGACACTGGCTTGTGCACGCATCCAGTTGTCGTCCTCCAGACCGGTCAGTTGCGCCGACTCCATGGCAACCGTCATTCCCGGCAATAGTCGGGGCTCTATGTGCAGGGCCATATCGGTAAAACGAACTTCCCGCTGCTGGCGAATCAGGGCGATCACCTGCTCAAGCGACATGTCGGAGGGGTTGGCCCGACCTGACCCGCCACCCACACCGGCGAAGGACCACCCCTGTTCCGTCTGTATCAGGTTGGCTTCAAATCCGGTCAGTTCAAATCGTTTAAACACCGGCGATAGCGTCACCAGCGATTGAATTAATGCTGGCTCCAGCAACATTCGCTCAACACTGAGGGTTGAACTAATCTGAACGTCTTCAGCAATAAGAATGGGGTTGAACTGGCTCCACTGTCCGCTGAGGCGGCCAATGGAGACCGACGCGTTGAGGCGGTCACTGAGCAACAGCGCCAGTTCCGCGTTATAGCGTTCGACATGCGGGAAAAACTGACGGCCCAGCGCCAGGTAGGCGGCCACCAGTAAAATCCAGAACGCACCGATCTTCAGCAACACCGTGCCCAGTGTCTTTACCAAGCGATACCTGGCCATGGATCAGCGCTTCAGCGGACTGGCGGCCGCGCCGCCGTTTGAGCCAACGCCCGCTGTTGGTAACAGTGCGGGCGCTGGCCTACTGCAGAATGACATCAAATTGTTCCTGGCTGTACATGGGCTCAACCTGAAACCGAATCGGCTTGCCGATAAAATCTTCGAGATCGGCCAGATTGGACGATTCTTCATCCAGCAGTCGATCAACCACTTCCTGCGACGCCAGTACCAGATACTGGTCGTTATTGTAGGCGCGCTCTTCGCGCAATATTTCCCGAAAAACTTCATAGCACACTGTCTGGGGGGTCTTGATACGGCCTCGACCATTACAGACAGAACAGGTCTCTGTCATCATGTGTTCCAGACTTTCCCGGGTCCGCTTGCGCGTCATTTCAACCAGACCAAGGTCGGATACACCGGTTAATTTGCTTTTGGCGTGGTCTTTCTCCAGGTATTTTTCCAGCATGCGCAAGACCTGGCGTTGATGCTCGGGATCATCCATGTCGATAAAATCGATGATGATAATGCCACCTAAATTGCGCAACCGCAGTTGCCGCACAATGGTAGTGACCGCCTCCAGATTGGTCTTGAAGATTGTCTCTTCCAGATTGCGATGACCCACAAAAGCGCCGGTATTAACATCTACCGTTGTCATCGCCTCCGTCTGGTCAATAATCAGATAACCGCCCGACTTCAACTCGACTTTACGCCCCAAAGCCCGGCGAATTTCATCCTCGACCGCAAAGAGATCAAAAATAGGCCGTTCACCCGGGTAGTACTCGAACACGGGCTCAACTTCGGGGGTGTATTTACGCACGAAATCAATAACCTTGGTGTAGGTCTCTTTCGAATCTATGCGTATTTTCTCGACATCCGCCCGCACCAGATCACGGGCAACGCGCAGGTACAGTGGCAGGTCTTCATAAATAGTGGCTGGCCCCTGCATCTCCAGTATCCGCTCGCCCAACACTCGAAATACACGCTTCAGATAATTCAGATCCGACTGGATTTCCTGTTCACCGATGCCTTCGGCCGCGGTACGCAAAATGTAACCACCCTTTTCGATGCCCTCATCCGCTTTGACTTTCAGTACCAGAGAGCGCAGACGCTCTCGCTCGTCCTCACCGTCAATGCGCTGGGATACGCCAATGTGGTTCGAATCCGGCATGTACACCAGGTAACGCGACGGAATCGATAAATGGGTGGTTAACCGTGCGCCCTTAGTGCCAATGGGATCTTTGATCACCTGCACCGTAATCGACTCACCCTCACGCACCAGAGACTGGATGGATTTCTGCGCTTCACCTTCACGCCTGGGCTGATCAAAATCAGATGCATGAATAAAGGCAGCCCGCTCCAAACCTATATCAACAAAGGCCGCCTGCATGCCAGGCAACACCCGGACGACCTTACCACGGTAAACATTACCGACGATCCCGCGTGTTTGCTCACGCTCGATGAAAATCTCCTGAACGGCCCCGTTTTCAACGATGGCCACCCGGGTTTCCATCGGTGTTACGTTTACCAATATCTCTGAATTCATAACTGAGCCTGTTCGAACCCTAAATTTCAAGCGCTGGCGCAGTATCGGTGCCCCAGGCTCATGCTGTTTGAGCGCTTTGCTGCGAACCCTGCCCGGTAAGACCGACCTGAAACCAGCGGAGCCAGCAAGGCATCAGACCGACACCAGGGCACCACCCCAGACCACGACACCCCTGCGGGTCAATAATTGGGCCGTTTCGCGCAGTGGTAGACCTACAATAGCAGAATAGCTACCTTCAATCCGTTTGATAAATACCGACGCCAACCCCTGAACAGCATAGCCCCCGGCTTTATCGCAAGGTTCACCGGTTTCCCAGTAGGCCCGGGCTTGTTCAGGCATGACATCGGCGAAGACCACCCGTGAGGTTACCACCTCAACATCCACCTGGCCGTGGCTGGCCAGGGCTACAGCGGTCATGACATCGTGGGCTCGTCCGGACAACCGCTCCATCATATCGAGAAAGTCATCCCGGTCACGCGGTTTGCCGAGTATGTCCCGGTCTACAACCACCGCGGTATCCGAGCCCAGAAACAAAGCGTTAGACTCACCGCGATCGGCCACAATGGCCAGCCCCGCAGCGGCTTTTTCCCGGGCCAGGCGGCTAACATAGTCAGCGGCGCTTTCAAGGGACTCCATGCGTTCGTCAATATCGATCGGTAAAAGGGAAAATTCAACACCCAGACCGCTCAGCAACTCACGTCGGCGGGGTGACTGTGAAGCCAGATACAACGTCATAGTGACTCCTTGCAAGAAAAACGAGACTTAAAAAATAAGAAATCGATACAGGTTTCAGGCGCATAACGCGCAGCGTCGTGGCCTATTGAACCCGAAACCGCAACTGCAACGCCCGTAAAATCACATACACCCAAGGCCACAGCAACGCACTCACCAGCGATGGTAACAAATGCATCTCTCCGGTGATGCCTGACCCCAGAAAATCACGACACCATTGCACCAGTAACTGACTGACCGCAATAATCAAAAACACCACCAAAGCCTGCTGTAAAATCGGATACATGCGCAACCGCTGGTGCAATAGCAAAACCAGATACGCCAGCCCGCTGTAGGCCAGTGCGAACACCCCAAGATAGGTACCCAACACCACGTCCTGCAGCAAGCCCACACAAAAGCCAACGGTAATACCGACGCGATCAGGCAGCACCAGGGCCCAGAAAATCAGAAACAGCCCGACCCAGTCGGGCCTGGCCAGGGCGATCATTTGTGGCAACGGGACGGCCGCGAGCAAATAGGCGATAAAGAAACTGAGGGCGATAACCCACAGACCCTTGGCGGGTTTGGCTTTCATTCTGACTCCCGCTTGAAGATGAGTAGTAAGTTCCGACTGCGGGACAGCTCAGCCAGCGGTCTGGCCCGTATGGTCGCAAACGGCTCTCCGGTATCGTATTCGATGGCCTGAACTTCAGCGACCGGGTACCCCTCCGGAAAACGCCCGGCCAGGCCCGAGGTGATCAATAAGTCGCCGATCTGAACGTCGGCGGTACTGGGTACAAATTCCATTTCCAGAACATCCAGGTCTCCGGTTCCCACCACGATGCTGCGCATGCCATTACGGTTAATTTGCACCGGAACGGCGTGGTTGGCGTCCGCCACCATCAGCACCCGCGAGGTTAACGAATTGACCTGAATAACCTGCCCAAAGAGCCCGGTAGCGTCCAGCACAGCCTGCCCGACATAGACGCCATCCTGGGCGCCACGGTTAATGATAACCTGATGGGTAAAGGGGTCTGGATCGACGCTGAGCATTTCGGCAGTCAGATAATCGGCCTCAAACCGGGGCGTGGCATCCAGCAAGCGTCGCAGTCGCTCGTTTTCCGCCTCAAGCACCGCCAATCGCTGAGCCTGTTGCCGCAATACAAGAACCTGATTGCTCAGGGAACGGTTGTCTTCGATCAACTTCTCGCGTTCGGCGAAGGTCCGGCTGGACCACACCACCATATCGGTCGGCAGACTGATCAGGGATTGTACGGGAGATACCAGATAAGACAGGGTCTGTCGCAGATAATCGACCTGGGTGTAGCGGGCATCCAGAGCCATCAGCGCGACAGAGACCACCACAGCTACCAGAAGACGATAGCCGTGCTGTGGACCGGCAGAAAACAGCGCTTTGATGACAGACTCTCCTATGAAATGCGGGTCGCAAGAACCATGCAGTCAGGCCGGAATTAAACCGACCCGGTCTGCAGACGACCATTATTCACTGAAAAAGTCGAACACACGTTCATCCATCATTTCCAGTGCACGGCCACCACCACGGGCCACACAGGTCAGCGGGTCATCGGCGACCAGGACCGGCAGACCGGTTTCCTCGCTCAGCAACTTGTCGATATCCCGCAACAGGGCTCCGCCACCGGTCAATACCAGGCCGCGTTCAGCGATATCGGACGCAAGCTCAGGGGGGGTTTGCTCAAGGGCACTCTTGACCGCCTGAACAATGGCCGACAGGCTTTCCTGCAGGGCTTCCAGCACTTCATTTGAATTCAGGGTGAAACTGCGCGGTATGCCCTCGGCCAGGTTACGACCGCGAACATCGATCTCGCGAATTTCCGTACCGGGGTAAGCACAGCCGATCTCGATCTTGATGCGTTCGGCCGTGGCCTCCCCAATCAGCGAGCCGTAGTTGCGACGAATGTAAGCCACAATGGCTTCATCGAAGCGGTCACCACCGACTCGAACGGATTCGGCATAAACCACACCGTTCAACGAAATAACAGCAATTTCCGTAGTACCACCACCGATATCCACGACCATGGAACCGCGGGCTTCCTCAACCGGCAGACCCGCGCCAATGGCAGCGGCCATGGGCTCTTCCACCAAAAATACTTCCCGGGCACCCGCGCCAAAGGCCGACTCACGAATGGCTTTTCGCTCTACCTGCGTCGACTTGCAGGGTACACAAATCAGCACACGCGGGCTCGGCGCAAACCAGCTGTTCTCATGCACTTTGGCAATAAAATGCTGCAGCATTTTTTCGGTAACGTGAAAGTCGGCAATAACGCCGTCTTTCAGTGGGCGAATGGCCTGAATGCTGCCCGGCGTCCGGCCCAGCATGCGCTTGGCCTCCTCGCCGACCGCAGCTACGGTCTTCTGATTGCCGGACAGGCGCACAGCCACAACCGACGGTTCATTCAAGACGATGTCGCGATCGCGTACATAAATCAGTGTATTTGCAGTACCCAGGTCAATCGACAAGTCGCTTGAAAAAAGTCCCCGAATCTTTTTAAACATTTTTTGATGATTCCAATTCAGATGGGTGTGGTACAAGTGGGTATGGGAAACCGGCTACAGGATTTCCTGATGACAACCCAATAAATCCACACTATTAAAGCCATGACATAGCCCGGCAATGTATCAATGGCAGGGATTTTGGGCAAGCTGTAAATATGATAACTTATGCCTCATCAATGATTTATTGGGTAGAGTTAAAGCATTAATACACCCGGATGTGAACTGAACACCGGTGCAGATTCGCACGTTCGAATCGAAGCGAACATCAATTCAGGTTCAGGAAGCACGCCGTTAGCCAGGCCTGTCCCAATTGAACCAGCTATTGTCGCCCAACCGCCCAATGCACTGAAGCAGCGTGTAAAGCTTGCTTCGGTGAAGTCGGTCTGAGCGTCCTGGTCACTTTTATAGCCCAAGGAGATCCACAACCATGAGCCTAGACCGCTCCCAGGTGGAAAACGTTGCCCAACTGGCCCGATTGCAGGTCAGCGAAGACGCCATGCCCGAAACAGTAGCCAGCCTGTCGAGCATTCTCGATCTGGCCGACCAACTGCAAAAAGTCGATACCCAGGGCGTCGAACCCCTATCCAACCCGCTGGATGCGACCGCGCGGCTGCGGCCCGATGAGGTAACCGAACACAATCAGCGAGAAGCCTATCAGGCGATTGCACCGAGTACGACCGATGGTTTGTACCTTGTCCCCAAAGTCATAGAGTGAGCCAGACCCAAGATGCTAGATAAAACACTGACACAGCTTGCCGCCGGTCTGGCCCAGGGCGACTTCAGCAGCGTTGAACTGACGCAGGCCTACCTCAAGCGCATCCGGTCGCACAACACCGACCTGAATGCCTACATTACCGTCACCGACGATATTGCCCTGGCTCAGGCGGCCACGGCCGATGAACACCGCGCCGCCGGAAACGCGGTCCCGCTGACCGGATTGCCGATCGCGCATAAAGACATTTTCTGCACCCAGGGCGTGCGCACCAGTTGCGGCTCGCGCATGCTCGATAACTTCATCGCGCCCTACGAATCTACAGTAACAGCCCGTCTGGCTGGTGCTGGTGCGGTCATGCTGGGTAAAACCAATCTCGATGAATTTGCGATGGGCTCTTCCACTGAATCCAGTTACTACGGCCCTACCCGTAACCCCTGGAACCGGGATACCGTTCCGGGTGGGTCATCAGGCGGCTCTGCCACCGCCGTGGCGGCGCGTCTGGCCGCCGCAGCCACCGGCACTGATACCGGCGGCTCCATTCGCCAGCCAGCCGCCTTTACCGGCATTACTGGCCTGAAGCCGACGTACGGCCGGGTATCGCGTTGGGGGATGATTGCCTACGGCTCCTCCCTCGATTGCGGCGGCCCTATGACCCAGACCGCCGAAGACGCCGCACTAATGCTCAATGCCATAGCCGGTTTCGACCCAAAAGACTCAACCAGCATGGACCGCCCAGTAGAAGACTATCAGGCTCGCCTAAACGAGCCTCTGGCTGGGCTGCGCATCGGCTTGCCCAAAGAGTATTTCGGCGATGGCCTGAACGAAGGCATTCGTGCGGCTGTGATGGCCGCTGTCAGCGAGCTGGAAAAACTCGGGGCCACAGTAAAAGACATCTCACTGCCACGCACCGAACTGTCAATTCCGGCCTACTACATCATCGCTCCGGCCGAAGCCTCGACCAACCTGTCGCGCTACGATGGCGTCCGTTATGGCTACCGTTGCAAAGACCCGGTGGACCTCGAAGACCTGTACAAGCGCAGCCGGGCCGAGGGCTTCGGCGCGGAAGTTCAGCGCCGGATTTTGGTCGGCACCTATGCACTGTCAGCGGGCTACTACGATGCCTACTACAAGAAAGCCCAGCAGCTGCGCCGCCTGATCCGCGACGATTTCCAGACGGGCTTTCAGGAGGTCGACGTCATACTCGCCCCCACCACGCCTTCGCCGGCCTGGACCCTGGGCGAGAAAAGCAACGACCCGGTGGCCATGTACCTGGAAGACATCTATACCCTGTCGACCAATCTGGCAGGCTTGCCCGCCCTGGCCCTGCCCTGTGGCCAGGTAGGTGGTTTGCCGATGGGCCTGCAGTTGATCGGTAACTATTTCGAGGAAAGCCATTTGCTGAACATCGGCCACCAATACCAGCAGGTGACCGACTGGCACCAGCAGGCACCGGTGCTCTAGCGCAGTGGCTGCACTCCCGAACAGACAGGTAAGATTCCTTTAATCGCAAGTAAGCAGCCGGCCCCAGTGCCCACTGCCAGCAGAGGACCCAAAAACATGGAATGGGAAACCGTAATCGGGCTGGAAATCCACGTTCAGCTTTCGACCCGGTCTAAAATATTTTCCGGCTCCAGTACCCAGTACGGCGCCGCACCAAACACTCAGGCCAGCCTGGTCGATCTGGCCATGCCGGGTGCCCTACCGGTATTCAACGAAAATGCCCTGCGCAAAGCCGTCGCCTTTGGTCTGGCGATCGATGCCCATATTGGCAAGCGCTCGGTGTTTGACCGCAAAAACTACTTTTACCCGGATTCGCCCAAGGGCTACCAGATCACTCAGATGGACGAACCCATCGTTGGCCTGGGCGAGGTCGAGATCGTGCTCGATGACGGTAGCACCCGTACCATTGGTGTCACCCGCGCTCACCTCGAGGAAGACGCTGGCAAATCGCTGCACGAAGACTTCGAAGGCATGACCGGCATCGACCTGAACCGGGCTGGCACGCCGCTACTGGAGATTGTCTCCGAGCCGGATATGCGCTCGGCCAAGGAGGCCGTGGCTTATCTGAAGAAGATCCACAGCATCGTCACCTACATCGGCATCTCCGATGGCAACATGGCCGAAGGCAGCCTGCGCTGTGACGCCAACGTGTCGGTTCGACCCAAAGGCCAGCCTGAATTCGGCACCCGTACCGAAATCAAGAACATCAACTCGTTCAAATTTGTCGAAAAAGCGATCAACGTTGAAGTTCAGCGCCATATCGACGTGATTGAAGACGGCGATACCATCACTCAGGAAACGCGCTTGTACGATGCGGACAAAAACGAAACCCGCAGCATGCGCTCGAAAGAGTTCGCCAACGACTATCGCTATTTCCCGGAACCAGACCTGCTGCCGATCGAGATCGACGATGCCTACATTCAGGACGTACGCGACCATCTGCCCGAGCTGCCGGACGCCAAAATCCAGCGTTTTAAGGCGCAATACAGTCTGTCGGACTACGATGCCACCGTGCTCGCGGCAAGCAGAGCCATGGCCGACTACTTTGAAGCCGTGGTCGATGTCACCAAAGACGCCAAGCTTGCCGCCAACTGGTGCATGGGTGAATTGGCAGCTCAGCTTAACCGGAATGAGCAGGACATAGCTGACAGCCCGGTCTCCGCGGCTGACCTGGGTCTGCTGATACAGCGCATCCAGGACAACACCGTCTCCAACAAAATCGCCAAAACTGTGTTCGAAGCCATGTTCCGCGGCGAAGGCACAGCAGATGAGGTGATTGAAGCCCGTGGCCTGAAACAGGTCAGTGACTCCGGCGCGATCGAAGCGATGATCGATGAGGTTATCGCCGCCAACCCGGGCCAGGTAGCCGCTTACCGCAGCGGCAAAGACAAGCTGTTCGGTTTTTTTGTCGGCCAGGTGATGAAAGCCTCCAAAGGCCAGGCCAACCCGGTCCAGGTAAACGACATTCTGAAGAGCAAACTGCAAGGCTGACGTGGTGACGCGATTCAGCCGCTTCAGAAGAGCAAAGTGCGGTCGCCCGTGACGTCACTCAAAATGGTGCCCGTATTAACACGTCACACTTTACGGAAATTCAGCATGCACTTGACTTCGCCCAAGGCTTTTTCATCGGCCCTCACCCTGATAACAGCAACCATCGCTGTGGCCCTGCCATCCCCTGCTGCGGCAGTTGATATGGAATCGCTCAGGGCCGGGCTACAAGCCGATACCGGGCCACTGTCGACGCTGAAAACCATCCACATTGCCCACCAGGGCAATATCATCTGGGCCGAGGCCTACAACGGAGCCAGCCTTACTGCGTCAACCAACATCAAGTCGGCTTCAAAGACACTGGTGGCGACGCTGGTCGGTATGGCCATCGACAAAGGCGTCCTTGAAGGTGTCGATCAACCCGTTGCTCCGCTACTGCAAAACCAGTTACCAGACAACCCGGATCCACGACTCAACGACATTACCATTGGCCACCTATTGTCGATGCAAGCCGGCCTGGAACGAACGTCCGGGCGCAACTACGGTGCCTGGGTGGTCAGTGACAACTGGGTCCGCAACGCCCTCGCCCGCCCTTTCGTTGAAGAGCCCGGTGGCGACATGCAGTATTCAACCGGCAGTACTCACTTGCTATCGGCTATTCTGATGCGCGAAACCGGTGAGTCCACGCACAGCCTGGCCAATCGCTGGCTAGAGCCTGCTGGCGTGCGGGTCGACAGCTGGTTAAGAGACCCCCAGGGCATTCCCATGGGCGGCAATCAGGTGGGTATGACGCCGGAATCACTGCTGGCTCTGGGTGAACTCTATCGCCGCGATGGTCAGACCGAAGACGGTGAGCAACTGTTGTCGCAAGACTGGATAGACGCCAGCTGGGAACGGCGGACCCGTTCCAGGTTTCACGGTGGTGGCTACGGCTATGGCTGGTTTATGCGGACCTTCTCCGGTGTCGACGGCTACTACGGCTGGGGTTACGGCGGCCAGATGATTTACGTTCTCCCGGAGCTGGAACTGACCATCGCCATCACCTCCCAGGAAAATGAGCCCTCCGGTCGCAGTGGTTATCGCGACCAGCTGCACCGTCTGGTCAGCCAATACATCGTGCCAGCGGTCCGTGATGACTGAAACGTGACTTAAACAAAAAAAGCGGTGAATCCGGCGGAATCGGACTGGAATCCCGCATCGATCCCGTGCACGTTGACCGTAAGTTTACACACCCTGGAGCAACCGGATTTTATTTGAGTGGCTATCATCTGTTGGGACGCCAGTATCGTACAAAAATCGATTACTGCTGTAGCTGATCGACCGACCTGACTTCAAACACCAACTGACAACCGTTCTGATGACTCCAGGGAGAATTCAGCATGACTCAAACAACCAACCCAACGCCCGTTGCCAACACAGCTGCCCGAAGCCAGGCCATTCCCCAGATCGCGTTCGACTGGTACGACCAGTACGCTCACGGCCGGATTGACCGGCGAACGTTCATGAACCGGCTGATGAGCTTGTCGGCAGGCGGCGTCGCGCTGGGCACTCTGACTGCGGCCCTGATGCCCAACTACGCCGAAGCCGAACAGGTCTCCTTTAACGACCCGGATATCAAAGCGACCTACACCACCTTCCCGTCACCCCAGGGGCACGGCGTAGGCCAGGGCTATCTGGTGGTTCCGACCAATCTGGACGGCCAGGCACCGGTGGTGCTGGTCATACACGAAAACCGGGGGCTGAACCCCTACATTGAAGACGTGGCACGGCGCCTGGCCAAGGCAGGTTTCATTGCCTTCGCGCCGGATGCGCTCTACCCGGTTGGTGGCTACCCCGGCAACGACGATAAAGGTCGCAGCCTGCAAAGCTCACTGGATTCAGCCAAGATGGAAGCCGATTTCATGGCCGCGGCCGAGTTTCTGAAAAACCATGAATTGTCGACCGGAAAACTGGGAGCGGTCGGCTTTTGTTACGGCGGCTACGTGGTCAATATGCTGGCCGCCAGGATGCCCGGTCAGCTCAATGCCGGCGTTCCCTTTTACGGCACGCCGGCTGCTGAAGACATACGCGACCAGGTTCAGGCACCTCTGATGCTGCAATTCGCTGGCCTTGATAACCGGGTAAATGCCACCTGGCCGGACTACGAGGCCACGCTAAAAGCCAATGGTGTGGACTACACCGCGCACATCTACCCCGAAACCAATCACGGTTTTCACAACGACTCGACGGCTCGTTATGACGAAGCGGCGGCCGAGCTCGCCTGGGAGCGCACCCTGGCGTTCTTCAACACCCACTTGGCGTAGGAGTCTGTCGGACTCCCAGAGCAAAGGCGTCACATCAGGTAGCGCCAACCGGCCGCTACCGCGATGCCGGCCGCTATGGCCGGCATCGGCCGGCGCAGGGCCAGCATCACTCCGGCTGTCGCCAGTAAGGCCATGCGGGCAGCCACATCGCCTTCAACGGCTACAGGCACCAGAATGGCGATCAGCACTGAGCCGGACATGGCGTTAATAAAGCTCTCGACCCGCCGGTTGATGGGGACCACCGACATCACCAGCACCCCGCCAAACCGGGTAAGCAGGGTAACGACACCCATCAGCACAATGACCAGCAGTCCATTGATTCCATCGGTGGCCATCATGCGTCGGACTCCTCTGTTGTTTTCTCAGGTGTGCGCTCCAGCCAAAACAGACCAACCAGGCCGCCGCCAATGGCACCGGCAACCACATGGGTATTTTCGGGCAAATACCGATAGGCAAGCCAACCCGAGGCGGCTGCCACAAGCCAGACCAGCAACATCCGCAGACTCTTGCGACCACCCAACACCATCGACAACATAAAGCAGCCCATCACCATATCCAGACCAAAACGGGCCGGGTTGGCAATGAGATTACCGAAGGTCATGCCGAGCAAGGTTCCCCCCATCCAGGTTACCCAGAGCGCCATGCCACCGCCGACCAGCATGCCGAGGTTCGGCTTGCCCTGCTGGCAATCGTTCAGGGTCATCGCCCAGTTGGCGTCTGACAACACCAGCAAGGAGCCGTACCGCTGTGTGGCGGGCAGCTGTTTCAACCAGGGGTAGAGACTGGCACCCATCAACAAATGTCGGGCGTTAATGGCGAAGGTCGTGATCAATAAGGGGATGATGGGTACCTGCGCGCCCCACAGCTCCAGAGCCGCAAACTGAGCCGTTCCGGCAAAGACCGCGAAACTCATAAAAACGGTCTGCACCGGGGTTAGCCCGGTTTGCACCGCTGCCAACCCATACGCCAGGCCAAACACCACAACAAACATAGACAACGGCAACAGACGCCAGAAACCTTGCCCGATACTGGCCAGGGTCAGGCCGGGCATGGAGGGAATAGCGGTGGGCATGAGAACTCCGGGAAGCAGTAATTATTGCCTTATTGAACCAGCTTGAGCGTCCCGGGCCAAGGTAGGCCCGGAACGCAGTTCAATAACCGCTGTAAAGCAAGGTGGGCGGGCCTCAGGCCTGGCCACCGCTGTCGCTGAGAAAGGTCTTATCGACGCCGAGCCGGCGCAAGGCAGCATCGTAACGGGTTTCCAGTCCCTCTTCGAAAATCAGCGCCAGATCGCCCGGCACGGTCAGCCAGGCGTTGCCCTTAAGTTCGACTTCCAACTGACCGGGCGACCAACCGGAACAACCCAGACAGACCAGGTAGTCCTCTGGCCCGGCCCCGCGCGCAATGGCTTCCAGGATGTCCGGGCTGGTGGTGATACTCAGATGCCCGTTGTTAACGGTGCTGCTCCAGGGGCCTTCATTGGAACGGTGAATGATAAAGCCGTGCTCAGGCATCACCGGCCCGCCGGAATAGACCGGCCGGTCGAGCAGATCATCAATATCGCACTCGATGTCGAGCGATTCAAAGACTTCACCCAGCGTCATCGACGTCAGGCGGTTAATCACCAGGCCCATACAGCCTTCATCGTCATGCTGAAACAGGTAGGAAACGGTGCCGGTAAACCAGGGGTCGCTCATATCGGGCATGGCCACGATGAACTGATGGCTCAAACCGGTGTCATTGTGAAAGAGGGTGTCCATCATGGTGCTCCTGTAACGCTGAAACGATCGTCTAACGGTTCAATACCGCCGACCCGTCAGGTCGGGGAAGCCACCCGGTCAACTCGCGTGCAGTCGCGCGGTTCGGTGGCGGAAGGAAACCTCATCTAACCCGGTAATACCTCGTAGAATAGTAAGATATTGCGATGCTTGCACTACTGTACTGTCACGGACTAACGCTGTTGGCAAACCGGGCAATCGGGCTGACGGTTGAATTGGAACCGTTGCCAGCTGAGATCGGTAGCATCCAGCATCAGCAGCGTTCCCACCAGCGGTTCGCCAAAACCCGCCAGTATTTTAAGGGTTTCAACCGCCTGAACTGAACCAACAATACCCACAACAGGCCCCAGCACCCCGGCCGTGGCGCAAGTGACATCGTCGTCCTGCCCGTCGGGAAACAGGCAGCTGTAGCACGGGCTGTCATCGCGCCGGAAATCAAACACGCTGAGCTGCCCCGACAAGCCAATGGCCGCCCCCGAAATCAGCGGTATGCCCAGGGCCATGCAGGCCCGGTTCGCCGCATAACGGCTGCTGAAGTTGTCGGTACCAATGACAACGGCATCACAGCCCCGTGCCCAGGCGAGTATGCTGGCTTCATCGAGATCGTTGTCGATCTCGGTGACGTGCACATCGGGGTTCAATTCAGCCAGCGTGGCCCGGGCGCTAGAAGTCTTCTTTGCGCCCACAGATTCGGTGCGATGCACAATCTGACGCTGCAGATTGGTTTCATCTACCCGGTCACCGTCTGCAATCAGGAGTTCACCGACACCGGCCGCGGCCAGGTAGAGCAAAATCGGGCTGCCCAATCCGCCAGCCCCGAGCACCAGCACGCGGCTATTAGTTATGCGTTGCTGCCCCACAATATCCACCTGCGGCAACAGAATATGCCGGCTGTAACGCAGCAGTTGGTTATCGGTCAGGTCTTTGGGTGGCTGAGTCATGGCAGGTGTCTTGTTGGCTGATTGCAACCCGTCACGGGCACTGAAACGGGCCAAATCAGCGGGCAACCAGGCTGGTCACCCGCAGACGGTTCAGTTAAGCCCGATCAGGCTTCTTCGTCAGGGACGACTTCATCGATCAGGGTTTTAAGTTCACCCTTCTGATGCATATCGGTAATGATGTCGCAGCCACCGACTAGTTCGCCGTTGACCCAGAGTTGCGGGAAGGTCGGCCAATTTGCGTATTTCGGCAATTCGGCACGAATGTCCGGGTTGGACAAGACGTCAACATATGCAAACTTCTTGCCGCAGCTCATCACCGCCTGCACCGTCTGCGCAGAGAAGCCACACATGGGCTGGTTCGGGTTGCCTTTCATATACAGCAATACCGGGTTGGATTCGATTTGCTCTTTGATGTTCGCCAGGGTGTCGGTCATGGTTTCATCCCACAGGTTGCTTCAGATGTCGCTATTGTACGCCAATCCTGTTGAATCGACAGGGGATGACAGTGGCAATAACTGCTTGCCCTGTTAGTTAGGGTTTAATGGCCGTTTTCAATTGCGGAGTTCCTATACTGTTAGCCTGAATTGACTTTAGGTCGGTTTGGCCTTTTCGTCAGGAGTCCGTGGCGGGTACCGGGTTGGCCTGTACGGGGTCGGCGTGAACCCATCCATGGGGCCTAGACCGCAGCATCCATGCTGCGGACTTCCCCGGACAGGCCAACCCGGCACCCGTCACTTGCTGCATTACCAATTCTAACTCCTACTAAGTGCAAAACATCACTGCAAAGATCGCAGACCGCATGTAATTGCTCTGCAACGGCTGCTTCAGTAAACTTGTCTGTTTTCCCGCCGGTGTGCGGGGCCACTAACCCCAGAATGGAGTCACCCATGTCCATCAGGCACTTTTTGACCCTGAATGATCTCACCCCGGATGAATTGCGGTTCCTGATTCAGCGCTCGATCGAATTGAAAGGCCTGTTCAAGCGCGGCGAAGTTTTTGAACCGCTGAAAAACCGGGTGTTGGGCATGATTTTCGAGAAGTCGTCGACGCGGACCCGCGTCTCGTTCGAGGCGGGCATGATGCAACTGGGCGGTGGCGCCATCTTTCTGTCGCCGCGGGATACCCAGCTTGGGCGGGGTGAACCGATTGAAGACAGCGCCCGGGTGCTGTCGCAAATGGTCGATGCAGTGATGATCCGTACCTTCGAGCATGAGAAAATTAAAACCTTTGCCGAGTATTCAACGGTTCCGGTCATCAATGCCCTGACCGATGATTACCATCCGTGCCAATTGCTGGCCGATATGCAGGCATTCCAGGAAGCGCGCGGTTCAATTCAGGGTAAAACTGTCACCTGGATCGGCGATGGCAACAATATGTGCAACTCCTACATCAACGCTGCCATGCTCTACGATTTCAAACTGAACATCGCCTGCCCTGAGGGTTTTGAACCTATGGCTGAGCTGCTGGCCAAAGCCGGTGACCGGGTAACCATTATGCGCGATCCGGTGGAAGCGGTGGAAAATTCACACTTGGTCACCACCGATGTCTGGGCCAGCATGGGCCAGGAAGAAGAAGCCGACGACCGCAGCCGGGTATTTGAATCCCTGCAGGTGTCACCCGCGCTGATGGACAAGGCCCATAAAGACGCCATCTTTATGCATTGCCTGCCCGCACACCGCGGCGAGGAAGTCAGCATGGATATGCTGGATGACCCTCGCTCTGTAGTCTGGGAGCAAGCCGGTAACCGTCTGCATGCGCAGAAAGCGTTGCTGGAATTTTTGCTCTGTAGCGAGTGAGATTGCCTAAACAGGCGTCAGGGCGTCACACTGCCCTGACGCACGGGCAACTTGGCCCGCTTGCGTTCTTTCAGCCCAATCAGAATCAGTGGCACCACAATCATGCTCGACCCGATGATGAACCAGATATCGGGTGCCTCGTCGAAGAATATCCAGCCGCCCAGTAACGCCCACAACAAGCCTGTGTATTCCGCACTGGTGACTTCATTGGCGGCGACCCAGCGATACGCCATCAGTACCGTAAAGTTGTAGCACAGGATGAAAAACGCGGATCCAAAGGCGGTGAACAGAATCGTCCAGTCAAACGGCTCGTTCTCCCACATCATTAATAAAAAGGCGGCCGGTAGCATTAGCAGGTGAGTCAGTTGCAGCGTATGCACCATCGACTGACCACCCGGTAATTTGCGAATCAATACAATATTGATCGCCAGAGAACACGCCACCCCAATCGCGCTGAGGCTACTCCAACTGAACGCTACCGGACGCAAGATAACCATGATGCCGACAAACCCGCTGATAACAGCGAAGAGACTCAACGGGGTCAGCTTTTCGTGAAAAAACACCACCGCGATAACCATCACCAAAATAGGTGCAGCGTAGAACAGCGCATTGGCAGTGGCTAGCGGTAAGGTACTCAACGCGACAACCATGCAGGAGATGCCCATCAAGCTGATGTGGGCACGCACCAGATGCATGCGCCAGCCGGCAAAGAGCCGTTGACGATCAATCATCGACATCAGCGGCAGCAGAATGGCCATGGCGCAGAGCGTACGAACAAAAACAAACTGAAATATCGGGACCTCGGCCCCCTGCCATTTAATCAGCGCATCGGACACCAGCGCCAACGCATTGCCGATCACCAGCAACCAGATTGCACTGTTGATGGTTCTGCCCGGCATATCGATGCGCTCCCGCTTAGTTAGTTCGTACGCTAAAAACGGGCTGCCGGTTCAGACCGGGCACCCTCGTTTAATTCATACCGCCAGTCTACGCAGGCATAACTATTGAGAAAAATGATATTTTCTTTATGGTATTAGTATTTTAGATACTAAAAGAAGCTAGAAGGTTCCCATGAAGCTGCCACCCTTAAAAGCCCTGCCCGTGTTCGAAGCCGTTGCGCGTCTCAACAGTTTCAGCCGGGCCGCCGATGAATTAGCCGTTAGCCAAAGCGCGGTCAGCCATCAGATCCGGTTGCTGGAAAGCTACCTTGGAGAAGACCTGTTTACTCGCCAGGGGCGCTACCTCGCTCTAACAGAGCCAGGCCGACACTATCTGGACGGGGTTACCAATGCCCTGCTGCAAATCGAACGAGCCAGTGAGCAACTGCAAGGTAAACCCGACACCCAATTGCGTATGGCCCTATTCAGTTCGTTCGCCGTGCGCTGGCTGATCCCCAACCTGCCCTATTTGCAGCGGCAACACCCTGAACTGGATTTACAACTGGAGATGATGAACGAGTCGCCGCAGTTATCAGACCGGGTTGCCGACTGTTTTATCACCCTGCATAACGATCATCGTGGCTTCACCACCGACCTGCTCTATACCGAGCGACTGTTTCCAATTTGCAGTCGCGCCTATTGGCAGCAACTGTGCAGCGACCTCTATCAGGAAGGGTTAATAGAAACACCAGAGCCGGTTTCCATCGACCCTGGGTTGCTGATGCGCTGCCCCCTGCTGTCGACCTTTTCTATTTTTGGTGAGCAGAAGGACGACTGGCGACGCTGGCTGGCCGAGAGCGGTTTGAATCTGCACCCGACCACCCGGTTTCAACACTTCAGTCACATGCTGTTGGCACTCGAGGCCGCCCGCCATCACCAGGGCCTGGCCCTGACCAACGATTACATGTACAACGCCAGTGAAGACCCGGACCTGATCCGGCTACCCTGCCACACCCTGATCACCGGCGACCGATTCTACTTTGCCTTCAAGACCAGTCGCCGTCAGGAAGCGGGTATTCAGATGGTACGGCAGTGGATTCGCCAGCGCGCAGCCAGTACCGGCCTGCTAAACGCCATTCAGGAGCCATGACTCTGGAAGGTTGGGGTTTAGAGGTAAATACAGCAGACAAAAAGAAGCCCGCGAAAAGGGGAAGGAAACGCGGGCTGCGAGCAGTCAGAGAAGGGCCAACTAACGGGAACACCCCGAGTACCGCCCCAACTCCCTTACTCTGAAGTCTGTTTCTTACTCTGACCTAAGCTACGCAGAAAGCTCACCACAGGATGTTTAAAAATGTTATCCAATAGCACCTGCTGACTTAGCTGACGCAAGCTGTCTGCATAAGTAGGGTAAGGATGGATCACTTTCTGCAATTTGCCAAAATTTAGATTCAGAGTTTTCATTACCTGTACCTCGGCGATCATTTCACCGGCCCGTTCACCGATGATATGAGCCCCAAGCACCTTGCCCCGGCTGCTGGTGATCAGCTTGATCAGCCCGATATCACCGGCCTTGGTCTTGGCCCGGTCCAGCTTGGCGAAATCGTACCGATACACCCGAATACCGTCGCCATACAGCTCCCGGGCTTCATGCTCGGTCATACCGGCGCGCGCAAACTCCGGATCGGTAAAGGTCGCCCAGGCGACATGACTGTAATCCACCGAGCGGTTGATCGGTAAAATCGCGTTCATGGCCGCTATCTTGCCTTGAAAATTAGCCATATGACTGAGCAAATAGGGGCCAGCAACGTCGCCGCAGGCATATATGCTTTTGACACTGGTTTGCAGATGCTGATTAACACGCACACCTTTATCGACATCTACACCGATATCTTCCAGCCCCATGTCCTTAACATTGGGTGCCCGGCCGATGGCGACCAACACGTTACCGGCTTCCAACGAACCCGCCTCAGAGTCTTTCTCGGTGTTCAGGCGTACCCCGGTGGCCATTTTCTCAACACCAACCGCCTTGGTACCCAGCTCGAACCTTACCCCTTCAGCACTCAGACACTGACGGATCAGCGCCGAAAACTCCGGTTCTTCACGTGACAGGATCTCCGGCATCATTTCAACCAGAGTCACTTGCACCCCCAGCCGGTTCATCGCCTGAGCCAGCTCCATACCGATGGGCCCACCTCCCAGCACGATAACCGAGGCGGGCAAGGTCTCTTGCTGGAAGAGGTTCTCGTTGGTCAGGTAATCGACCTGATCCAGCCCCGGAATCGGCGGTACAAAAGGTGAACTGCCGGTCGCCAGAACAAACTTTTTACCCTCATAGGTTTTTTCACCGACCTCGATTCGGGTCGGGCTAATAAAACGGGCAAATCCATTCACGTAATCGGCCCCGGCTTTTTGCAGAACCTCAGGCGTCTCTTCCTCGTAGACATGCTCGCTGACGGCACGCACTCGCTCAAGAATGGCACCGGTATCGACCGATATGTCAGCAAACTTCCGCGCAATGTGGACCTCTTTAGCCTGGTTGATCAGTGCCTTGCTCGGCACACAGCCAGACCAGGTGCACTCGCCACCGGGCCGGTCTTTTTCAACAATCAATACACGCTTGCCAAAGCCCAGTGCCGTAAACGCGGCCGTCAGACCGCCCGCGCCGCTGCCAACTACAATCAGATCATAGGGTTTCATAGACATCCTTAAGTGATTCAGCCCTGAGCTTCTTTATACAGAGCGGTCAGTCGTTCATGACGCTGGCGGTTGAGCCCCCGATCCGAATAACCCGCCCGGCTGGCGGAGCGGAAATGCACTTCACGGGCATCGGCATCCAGATAGAACTCCGCATCATCATGAAACTTCATCTGTTCGGTGGTGAACACCACATAGAGGTAATCGGCCTCCTGGCTGATCACTTCTGCGCCGCCATACCCTTTAACCGTAGCAAGAATGGCCGCCATCGTCTTCTCCTGATCGGCTTTAAAAGGCCATGGCGCAACCCGTTTAGCGACATCTTCGGCCTGGGTCGAGACGGCGTTCGGTTTGCTCGACAGCGGTTTTAACCGCCCCTGGCTGTGGCCCAGAGTCGGCGCACGGCTGTTCTGCACATAAATCATGACAAAAGCCAGCACGATCAGTACGGCCAGAATGATAAAAAAGGTCTTCATGGTCTGTTCCTTTGCTTGCATTATGTTCGTCGGAGCCTCGTGCCAATGCTTACAGGTAAGAAGCGTTAATTGCGAACAATTAATTTGCGCACTAAATAATAAGGTCCAAACCTTGACCCGCCAATACCTTGTACGCAAACCAGAGGACTGGTTTTCCACGCATGAACGAACCCCGGCTTCCCGGCAACTGAAAGCAACCGCTGACTGGGGTTTGCTCAGGCCATCGCTCGCCGGGACCGGCGGTGCGCCTGCCACAGGCCTGCCAGGAAAAAGCCCATGGCAATCCAAATCAATACAAAGGTAAGCAGTCGTTGCGGTGGGTAGGCTTCATCGAGAATGAAGACCGCGGAGAGAAATTGCAGCGTCGGGTTCAGGTACATGATGAACCCAACCACGATCAGATCCAGGCGCCGGGCTGCGGCCGCAAACAGCAACAGCGGTACCGCCGTGACGGCACCTGCCGCTATCAGTAAAACCGTATCACTCACGGTTTGCGCGAAGATCATTTGGCCAGCTGACCATAGCCAGACCAGATACAGCAACGCTAGAGGTAAAACCACCATGGTTTCAACTTGCAAGCCGTTCAGGCTATCGACGGGCTGCATCTTGCGTACCAGGCCATACAAACCAAAACTGCCCGCGAGTACCAGTGAGACCCAGGGCAACCGACCTATGGCAATCAGCTCGAATAAAACCGCAACCGCTGCGATCAGGCCAGCAACGACCTGCCAGCGATTCATCGATTCTTTCAACAGCAACCGCCCCAGAAACAAACTTACCAGCGGCGTCAGAAAATAACCCAGGCTCGATTCCAGTACGCGACCGGCCGATACCGCCCAGATGAACACCAGCCAATTTATCGTAATCAGCGCGGCGGATAACGACAACCAGGCCAGGGCACGACGGTTGGCAATAAGAGCAGCCAGTTGTTTACGCCGACCCATACCCAGAATGACCAGCCCGGTAAAAAAATAGGCCCAGACAATACGATGCGCCAGCACTTCAAAGGCCGACACGTTCGCCAGCAAACTGAAAAATAAAGGAAAGCAGCCCCAGATACCGTAAGCACTGATGGCGAGCAACAACCCCCGCATGTTCACCCTCCACAATCATCGAGCGGACAGTGTACGGGGTTTGCTACCGTTGTGCCTTAATGCAGCTTGATAAAACGCTATGTCTCAGGCCAAGTCGCCCAGTAACCCGCGATACAGCTGGTCATCGCCAATCACTTTCAACGAATGATCATCACATTCGACCAGGACGGTATAGCCCGTGCGATGGCGAATTTCCAGAGCATCGTGGAAGCTTGTGTTGGCGCTAACTATCGTCGGCGTATTGTTCAGCGCATTCATGGGTTCGCCTTCCTGCCAACGTTGCACCGGCATCGGCTGATCCTCGCACATCGCTTCTCTGGTTCCGGCATTTAACCAGCAATCCTGTTTTGTATCGATACAATAGCGGCCGTCTTTGCTGGGAAGCCCCGCTATTGGATCGGCAATATCCCCACACAGCAAAACATGCAATGGGTTGGTGTGTGCCACAAAATCTTCGACATACTGAGTCGCCGGGTGCAGCACAATGTCCTGCGGGTTTCCCTGCTGCACGATACAGCCGTCTTTCATGATGGCAATGGTATTCCCGAGCTTCAGTGCTTCATCAAGATCGTGGCTGACAAATACAATGGTTTTTTGCAGGCGCGCTTGCAGTTGTAATAATTCTTCCTGCAATTGCTGACGAATCAGAGGGTCCAGTGCGGAAAAGGGTTCGTCCATCAACAAAATATCGGATTCAGTCGCCAGCGCCCGGGCCAAGCCCACCCGCTGCTGCATGCCGCCAGACAACGCGCTGGGTTTATGATCGCGCCATTCAGTCAGCCCAACCAGCTCCAGTTGCGCATTAACTCGGTGGGCGATGTCGGCTTTTGAAAGCCCTTGCACATCGAGTGCAAAGCCAATGTTTTCGGCGACCGTCAACCAGGGCATCAACGCAAATTTCTGAAACACCATGGAAATGCGCTTCATGCGGATTTCGCGCTGGGTGGTGGCATCGGCATCAAAAAAATTCAATACTTCACCCTTGTGTTCGATCAACACCTCACCCCGGGTCACCGGATTAAGCCCGTTAACACAGCGCAGCAAGCTGGATTTGCCCGAACCGGACAGGCCCATCAGCACGCAAATTTCACCTTTGTTCACCTTAAGGTTTGCCTGGCTAACCCCTAACACCAACCCAGTCTCACTCTGCAACCGGTCGCGGTCGTAACCCTGATCGAGTAGCGGCAAAGCCCGTTCCGGGTTTTTGCCAAACACCAGGTCGACGTTTTTAAATTCTATCATCAGCTCACCTCGTGTTTTTGTTTCAGCAGGCGGTCCAGCACAATGGCCAGCAACACGATAGCCAGACCCGCTTCAAAGCCACTGGCAATGTCTACCGTATTCAGTGCCCGCACAACCGGACGACCCAGGCCATTGGCACCGACCAGCGCAGAGATCACCACCATCGATAACGACAGCATAATGCACTGAGTAATGCCCGCCGCTATGCTAGAGGCCGCCGCTGGCAATTCAATTCGCCACAATAATTGCCGGTTGGAACACCCAAAGGATTTTCCGGCTTCAACCAACTCTTTGGGCACCTGGAAGATACCGAGATAGGTCAGACGAATCGGCGCCGCAATGGAAAATACAATGGTCGCAATTAACCCGGGTACTACACCCAGACCAAACAGCGTCAGCGTCGGAATCAAGTAAACAAAGGTCGGCACCGTTTGCATCAAATCCAGCACCGGGCGCAACAGGGTATAGAGCAACGGTCTGTGTGCCGCCGCGATGCCAATCGGCACCCCGATCAGTACGCACAGGCTGGTCGCGCACACAACCATGACCAGCGTTTCTATCGTTGCTTCCCAGTACCCCAGATTCCAGATCAACAGAAAGGAAAAAAGGGTAAAAACCGTCAGCCCGGTGCTGCGGCGCAACCACTGGGCAAAGACGCCAGTGATCGCAATGAACAGCCAGGGCGGTAGTAAAAGCAGGTTGTCGGTTGCGCCGTCTATCAACCATTCCAGAGCTATCGCCAGGCTGTCAAAAAACCAGGCACCGGAATCGACCAGCCAATCGACAAAGCGCTCCATGGTTCTACCCAGAGGCAGTTTATAAGCTTCCATAGTCAGTCTCAGTCTCGTTGAAGGGAGCGGCCCCGGAAGGCCGCTCAGTCATCGGGCAGGCGTTTATTGCAGTGAGGCTTTGGCAACCGGTGTCGCGGCGTCACCGTCCAGTGTGGTTACGCCATCGAGCCAGACGTCGAGCACATCACTGTTGGCGGCAAGCCATTGAGTAGCGGCATCGTTGGGGCGCATGCCTTCGTCAAGAATCAACGCCATCACTTCGTTTTCCATGGCCAGCGTAAACGTCTGGTTCTTTAACAAGCGACCAACATTGGCGCATTCTTCGGCATAACCTTTACGAACGTTGGTATGCACGGTGGCACCACCGTAATTGGGGCCGAAATAGTCGTCGCCACCGTCGAGGTAAGCAAGATCAAAATTGGCGTTCATCGGGTGTGGTTCCCAGCCCAGGAAAACAATCCAGTTGTCACGGCGATCTGCACGGCCTACCTGGGACAACATGCCCGATTCGCTGGATTCAACCACTTCAAAGTCACCCAACCCGAACGCATTCTGGTCAATCATGTTCTGGATCAGACGGTTACCATCGTTGCCCGGTTCGATGCCATAAATCTGGTTATCGAATTCATCGGCGTACTCGGCGATATCCGCGAACGATCGAACACCCGCGTCATACACATGCTGAGGCACGGCCAGGGTATACTTGGCGCCTTCCAGATTGGTACCCAGAATATCGATGGTGCCGGCATCGCGGTAGGGTGCGATATCCGCTTCCATGGTCGGCATCCAGTTACCCAGAAATACATCGATATCACCGTTTTCAAGTGAACGGTAGGTCACGGGCACCGACAGCAACTGACTGTCAGTTTCATAACCAATGCTTTCCAGTACAACGGAGGTCAGCGCCGTCGTCGCGGTGATGTCGGTCCAACCAACGTCGGCAAAACGGACTTCTTCACAGGTATTGGCCATGGCCAGGCCCGCGGTGCCCGTCAGTGCAATGGCAGCGGTGAGTTTCTTTGCGATTGAAATAGTCATCGTTACTATCCTCTTTTTACTCGGTTAATGTCTTCTATGACGATCCTGAGGGCCAGGCATCCCTTGTTGCCAGCCTGACAATCCGTCTTGCTGGCCTGACCTTGCTCTACTTTTCACCTCATCGTGTGAACTTCGTTACTCAAGTTTCGGCGTTCAGCTCACCTCAAAGGCGTTGGCCCGCACCGGATAACGGGTATGCCTCTGTGGGGTCGGCGTAAATCCGTCCATGGAGCCTAGGCCGCAGCATCCATACTGCGGACTACCCCACAGAGGCATACCCGGCACCCGGTGCTAGTCTCCCTAGCGA